>JAFDFV010000218.1 GCA_019309665.1 Deltaproteobacteria bacterium
TTTCTATTCACGCGGCTCGTTTCCCTGGCTTACCGCCCTCTGCTGAATCCCACTACACGATAAGCGCCCCTTACGGTTTGCTCACTCGATATTTCAACTGCCGTCGTATCCCTTAATTCGTGGCTTCCTCTCTCCGCGGAGTTTGGCTCGCTGATGGTCGGAACACGATCTTCCACCAGCGCCGGGGATATTTAGTATACCGGCCTTCCCTATTCCGGTCATTTCACACAGATGTCATAACGAGATGCAGCGGGCCTCCCGGGGTGAACCTCGGCTACTTTCAGCGCACGATCGTCAGATATACGGAAGTTTCCATGATGGATAGAGGACTTTGTCCTGTGTTGCGGACTCGTCCCGGATTCCCCCGCCTCATCTGCCTGCCCTCTACCTTTCGGTACGGGGCATACCTGTAAGTCGACCCACGCTTTTGCCTCCGGCCTCCTTCAGAAATTGCCTTGCGACAATCCCCTTGCCATTGGCTACCCTTCGCCTCCATCAGGCTGGGTCTGGACTTTGCCCGATATTTGTGTCATAAATATCGAACATCACCATTTAGCAGCCGGGCCTTGCCCGGCACACAACAATCGCATACACATAGACAGCAAAAGCGCCGCTCCTCGCTCCTCGTCGCTATGCTTTTTACTGCCAGTGATGCGAAGCGATGTCCCCTCGTACCTCGGGGACATCGCCCAGGATGGAGAGCGCGCCAAAAAATAAATGCCGTGCAAGCTCGACCGCTATGACATCAAACGGATTGAGACAGACGCAAACAGCGCGCTCCTCATCCTGGGTTATATCTCATAGGAAATCAATATGGGAAGAATCGAAGAAAAGATAGAGGAAAATAAAACCAAGGGCAAGTCGTTGAAGATTCAATGCTCAGAGTGTAATCGCAAGACGAGGCACTTGATTTTTCAGTCTATAGACACCTCAGGCTCTGAATTGATTGACCAACAATATTCTGTTGATTGGGCCAATCATTATCAAATTGTTCAATGCCAAGGTTATGAAACAATATCTTTCGGACATTTCAATTGGTTTTCTGAGTATCAAGATTTTGATTGGGATGGTTCAACGGAAAGACTTTACCTTAATAGGTTAATTAATGAAGACTAAAACTATTCTTAGAATTGTATTATCATCTCCAAGTGATGTTGAGAATGAACATCAAATAATTGAAGAAATAATTAGTGAATTGAATAAGGGTATTGCAAATAGTTTTAATATACTTTTTGAAATTACACGCTGGAAGACAGATGCATACCCCGGATTCCACAAAGAAGGTCCCCAGGGATTAATCGATACTATACTGGATATTGAAAACTGTGATATCTTAATCGGTATTTTCTGGAAACATTTTGGTACACCAACTAAACAGGCTTTGTCAGGGACGGAACACGAATTTATAAATGCTTATAAGAGTTGGCAGAATAAAGGCCTACCCCAGATTATGATGTACTTTAAAGACACTGAAGTTAATTTCGAGACTTCTGCCGAAGTAGAGCAATATAAAAAAGTAATGCAATTTAGAGAAGAATTCCCAAGCGATGGATTGTATTGGACATTTAAAGATATTCTTCAATTTGAACGGTTGGTACGTATTCATTTAACTCAATATCTTAAACATAAAGAACCTGATGAATATAAAGTTGTGGAAACAAAAATGCCCAAAACCAGTGAGCAGCAAATTATTCAGAACTACTGCCAGAACTTGAAACAACGATTTTCCACGATCAATCTTTTTGGAGAAAGAAATAGTGCTGCTAATGACAAGCAAAATGCTTTCGACCGTATGAGTCATATTGATAAAGGGTTTGTACCATTGCATCTGCAGGATTGGCTTGATGAAAATGATAACCGAGAAACATACCCCCTGGAAATATCTGATTTATTTTTTTCTGATGATTTACCAAAGCATTTTTTATTGCGCGGATTACCGGGCAGTGGCAAAACTACCTTATTACGTTATTTAACGTATCGTTTCGCCAGTATGGGAGTTGATGGCAAAAAAAAGTGCATACCAGTTTATATGCGCTGCAAAGCATTTAACATTAATGATTCATTGGAAGAATTTGTTATGCAGCAGATAAATGAAAAAAGTAACAGTAAGATCTGCTATAATACATTGACAGCAGCAAATCTTTTTCTGGAAACTCCGATGGTTCTGCTTTTTGATGGATTGGATGAAATAGAAAATGACAAGGCCAGTAAAAATTTTATTCAGTCTCTGATTAAATTAAAGAAAAATTATCCCCGCTGCAAAATAATAGTATCCTCGCGGCCAATTAAATTACAACGAGACGACTTTCCTTTATTCCGTCATCTTGACGTACAACGCCTTGAACCTGAAATGATAAATGATTATCTCGACAGGTGGTTTGGCGGCAACACAATTAAAATGAATGATCTCAAAAATACATTTGAAGCTAAACCGCGTATTCAGGCATTAGCTACCAATCCTTTTCTATTAAGCATGATTTGTTTCACCTATGAGAATGGAGGAGATACTGCACTGATTGAACGGCGCAGTGACCTTTACGCCAATTGTACAAAGTATCTACTTCAAAGACGTTATGATACTTCACGTATGTCAAATTCGGAACAGGATTATATAGATATTTTAGAGATATTAAAGGATATTTCTCTGCGTTTTTTCTTATGGCAGGAGGCTGATTTCCCTGTCGATCATGTAAACGTAATCGGCAAACGCATTCTTACAGCAGAAGCCATTGGAAAAACTGCTGATTTTTTGGATGATGTACAACGAAAAACAGGTATGATCCAGCACACAAAAGAAGGATTTACATTTGTGCATCGCTCGCTTTGGGAGTATTTTACCGCGCTTGCATTGCAGGATAAATCTCTTGATTTTATAATCAGACGTGCAGCCAATCCTGATTGGGAAGAAGTGGTGCGGCTCTACGCTGGTCTGCTGCCTGAAAACAAACAGGTGATTTCATTAGTTACCAGTCTCTGGAATATTAACCGGCCACTGGCGATTAGAGTAACCACCGAAGTCCAAATTCCTGCAAATGACCTTATCAAGCCACAAATAGAAAAAGAAGAGGGCAACAAGTCCAAATTGCTGCTCGTTGATTTCCTGGAACAATCACTGCCGCTTATTCCCGAGGCAGAACAGAAAATTTTATTACATGAGACATTAAATATACTCCTCATTGAATGCGCTGAACAAGACTGCCAGGTGATCTATTACGCACAACAATTATTACAAAAACAGCTAATGAGTCCTTTAGAACCAAGCGGCTTAATTTACCGATTGCTATATTTGGAACATGCTGCTGAACGGCAGCAGAGATTTCTTAAAGACCCTGACAATTGTTTTGAATGGATTAAGATAAAAGGCGAAACATTTTGGATGGGAGATGATGAACATAATGAAGATGAAAAGCCGGCACACCAGGTTAAAGTTAGCAGTTTTTTCATAACAAAACATCCGGTAACTAATCATCTGCTCTCATCATTTCCTTTTGGTAAAAAACATTTCGACTACCGCGGTGACAGGCATCCTGCTGTTGGCAATACTTGGTTTGAAGCCTATTATTTTGCTTTATGGATAAATGCCCGGCTGCCCACCGAAGCTGAATGGGAATATGCGGCCAGGGGAGGAAAACACACTGAAGGAGCACTATACTATTTTGGTGATTCCGCCGACGAATTAAAAGACCATGCATGGTTCGGCGAAACTGAACGGCAGTATGCCCATGCTGTCGATGAGTTAAATCCAAAAAACGGGAAAGAAAATTTGAATCCATTGGGTCTGGCCAATATGCTGGGAAACGTTTGGGAGTGGTGTACTGATTGGTATGGCGAAAAATATTATGATAAATGTAAGAAGCAAGGAATTGTAGAAAATCCACCAGGATCGGAAACCGGTTCGGACCGTGTGTTGCGCGGTGGTAGCTGGAGCAGCTTTGGGCAGAATTGTCGTTCTGCTGATCGCGACTACAGCAGCCCGGATTACCGCTACAACCGCATTGGCTTCCGCCTTGTGTTCGTCCCGTAGTCAGTTGGCAGCTCGTTCCGGCTTTACCTATGAGCAAAACGAGTTGTTTGAACGGAATGAGCGGCGCAAGGGACGCAGCGCCAAGCGAATGGA
>JAFDFV010000219.1 GCA_019309665.1 Deltaproteobacteria bacterium
AAAACGTGAATGCGGGAGAACAGACGATTATCTGGGACGGAAAAGATCCGGATGGAAATCTTGTGCCGGATGAAGCTTACTTCTTTACCATCATGGCGGAGGACGAATCAGGCGTTAAAGAGATCTATGACCCGATCACTTTTTCAGGAGGCGCAGAGCACGACATAACAACTGTCGACATTAATCCTCAAAGCCAGACTATTACCTACAAAATGCCCGAGATGGGAAGGGTTATGATCCGCATGGGAATCCAGGGAGGCCCTTTGATGAACCAGCTTGTGGATTGGAAGCCGAGAGTCAAGGGGATGATAACCGAGTACTGGAATGGAAAAGACAAAGACAATCTTGTGGATTTACACAATCATGCCAAGTTCAAAATGATCGTGACCTATTTTACACTGCCTGAGAATTCAGTCATAGCCTTTGGTAATAAGACGCAGGCATACAGAGACTACAAGAAAACTCTTGCAGCCCAAAGACCCATAAAAGTAAAGCGTCCGAGCTCAGTACAGAAAGTCTCTCCTCACTATCATCTACCACGAACGCTCGATTATTCGCCGACTTTAAACGTGACCTTTGTAAATAACAAGGGAACAGACAGCGACGGCGCTATTATCATCAGCGAAAAGACCCTGGTTAAGGTGGAGTTGGACGAACAGGACAAACTCATTTTTCAGAATCAGCAGTTTGAGATCTGTTTCTTTCTCAACGGCGAGTTCTATGCTGAGGATGAAGCCGGGTATACACCATTCAACTGGGTGTGGGATTTGTCAAACGTGGACAAAGGCGAGCATGTGCTTACTGTGAATATTTCCGGTTTTAAGGATCAGATCGGGGTGCTCAGCCGGAAGGTAAGGGTGGTAAAGTAATGTGTCCGAATCCACGAAGGACACGAAAAGCCACGAAGTTCTTGTTTTTCTATTCGTGCCCTTGGTGTTCTTCGTGGATGAATCCTTATGCTGTAATTGTCCTGCTTCCCTCACTTCTTTTTTTATCTTCCTGTGCCTCACTTACGCCCCTACCGCCACAGCCTCATATGGCATTTGAAGAACTGGAGTATGACTTCGGGATTGCTGGGCCGGGCGACAGGATAACTCATATATTCAAATTTACCAACCTAGGGTCTGAACCTTTGCAGATTACCAGGGTAAGCACAAGTTGTGGGTGCACGGCAGCGCTTTTAAGTAAAAAAGAGATTTTTCCCGGAGGCAGCGGAGAAATTCGGGCAACTTTTAAGACAAAGCGTTTTGAAGGGGTTCAGGAGACAACCATCGTTGTCCATTCCAATGACCCGGATGACCCGAACATCGACCTTACGATTATAGGTACTATCAAACGGGATGTCGCTGTGGTTCCGCAAGGTATAAATTTTGGGGATGTTCAAAAAGGGGAAACCGTTACCGGTAGCGTAAAACTTCTTCAACTATCGCAAAACAAATTGGTTCTGCACAGAATCGAGGTTAATGAGAAATATCTGGATGCAACCATATCCAGATTCAGAGACGAAAACAGTCGCGGATTCAATATTGATATCACTTTGGAACCTGAGGCTCCGGTAGGAGAATTAAGTGAGGTTATCACGCTGCACACAAACCTTAAGAGGCGACCGCGAATAGATGTGCCTGTGTGGGCCAATATCCATTAATAAAGAGGGAAAATAATGAGAAGTCTTGTTAAGCTCTTGCTAACAATATCAATTATATGGATGTTGGCTGGTTGTACAAAAACGGATCAAAAGGAAGTGGTCATCTACACCTCTGTTGACCAGGTATTTTCGGAGCCTATCCTCAGCGATTTTGAAAAAAACACAGGGATCAAGGTAAAAGCTGTTTACGATGTAGAGGCCAGCAAAACCGTGGGGCTGGTAAATCGACTCCTCGCTGAGAAAGGTCATCCCCGGTGTGACGTATTCTGGAACTCAGAGGTAGGAAGAACGATCTTCCTCAAACAAAAGGGCCTCTTCACTCCCTATGCATCACCCTCGGCAAAAAACACACCGCCTCAGTTTAAAGACAAAGATGACTACTGGACCGGATTTGCCGCCAGGGCCAGGGTGCTTGTTTATAATATCAATCTGCTTAAAGAGTCAGATCTGCCGAAATCAATATTTGAACTTATCGAGCCGCAATGGAAAGGAAAAGTAGCTCTGGGGTATCCTGTGTTCGGCACCACTGCAACACATATGGCCGCGCTTTACGCAACCTTGGGACAGGAAAAAACAGAGAGATTTTTGAAAGATCTCAAAGACAACGATGTTGTAATTGTAGATGGTAATTCGGTTGTGCGGGATATGGTCGTGGAAGGGGAACTGCCTATCGGGTTCACCGATACCGATGATGTCAATGTGGCAATTCAGGCCGGAAAGCCGGTAAAGATGCTCTATCCGGATAGAGATGGACTAGGGACATTGCTCATACCAAATACAGTGGCCATGATCAAGGATAGTCCTCATCCTGAGGAGGGGAAGAAGCTGATCGATTACCTGTTAAGCAAAGAGGTGGAAAGTAAGCTGGCCTTTTGCGAATCGGCACAAATGCCGGTCAGGGACGGAGTAAAGACGCCTCCTCATGTGCCCGCTTTTTCTTCCATTAAGGCCATGGATGTGGATTACTATGATATTGCTGAGAATATAGAAAAGTCGGATAGATTTTGCCAGAGCCTTTTTATAAGATGAGGAAAATTAATAAACAAATTGGAACCTAAGTTGAGTGAAGCAGCCACGGTGGTTACAGATAACAATTTTTCTGGTGTTTGCTATTATAGTCTTACTCCCCATCCTATTTATGGTTTTCGGTTCTTTCTGGGCAGACGGTCAACTCTCTTTGAGCAGCTATCGTGAGCTGTTATTCGATAAGCGCCAAATCGGGTTGATAAAAAACAGCTTTGGGCTGTCTTTTGGTGCTACACTTCTTTCCCTTGCTATTGGGGTCCCTCTTGCCTTTCTTTCGGCAAAAACCAACCTTTGGGGCCGAAAGCTATTGGGAATTGCCTATCTTATTCCGATATTGATACCTCCCTACATGCATGCTATTGTCTGGACTCACCTGTTAAGCAAAAATGGTCTTATTAACCAATGCATTGCCCAGCTCTTTTCGCTAAAAGAAACTCCCTTTGATATCTACGGACTACCCGGAGCAATCTTTGTTTTGACATTGGCCTACTTTCCGTTTGTTTCCTTGTTGACTGTGAGCGGTCTCAGGTCAATAGACCGACGCATGGAAGAGGCTTCCCTACTCCACCACGGTCCGTGGAAGACTATTAAAGGGATCACGTTACCCCTAATTGCCCCACACATCCTTTGTGGGGCTCTTTTTGTGTTTATTTTTTCTGTAATAAATTTTGGGGTGCCTGATATTCTTCGCCTTCGGGTCTATCCTTTAGAGGTTTTTATCCAGTTTAGAGCGTATTATAATGAAAAGGCTGCAATGGCATTGTCTCTGCCGTTAGTCGCCCTAACCTTCTTGCTGATTGTACTGCAAAAATGGTATATGAAGGATCGATCCTACGTGAATCTTACAAGCGGTTTTGAAGAAACGAAATGCTACCACTTAGGGCAGCTACAAGGGTTAGCTTGCATATTTGCCTTTGGAGTTCTCTTTCTTTCAGTAGTTACGCCTATAGCTGTTCTCTTAAAGGTGGCCGGACCTCTATCAACGTATGTAAAGGTTCTGGAAACTTCAAAAACACAAATTGGATACAGCATAGTGCTGGCTCTCTTCGGTGGATTGTCCATGGTATGTCTGGCCTTTTTTATTTCCTATTTCATAGAGAAAATGTCAGGTCAGGCCAGAACTCTTGCAGAATTTGCCACGCTCATTCCTTTTGCCATCCCTGCTACTGTTTTAGGAATCGGCATGATAAAAGTGTGGAATCGACCCATAACTGATGTCATCTATGGAAGTTCTCTTATCATTATCCTTGGGTACGTGGCTCACTTTATTCCTTCACCACCAGAGTTACTTCTTCAGCCTTAAAACAGGTGAATCCACGCTTAGAAGAAGCGGCATTCTTGGTCACTAACAACTGCTTCAAAGTAATTGGTAAAATTGTTTTGCCGCTAATTAGATCCGGATTGCTGGCGGCTTTTTTTATCGGTTTTATCGACTTAGGAACCACGCTCCTTATTATGCCTCCCGGCAAGACAACATTGCCGGTTAAAATCTATAATCTCATGCACTATGGGGCCGAGCAGATGGTTGCTGCTCTGTGCCTGGTATTGATTGGAATCATACTGGTTTTCTCAGGAACATTTTATATGGCTTACAAAAAGGTTACGAAAACAAATTAGATGTTAAAAACGGAGAATATTACTAAAAGCTATAATAAGGTGGAGGCCGTAAAGGGTGTAACTCTCCATGTTGCTCCCGGAGAAGTTTTGGCTATACTGGGCTCTTCGGGATCAGGGAAAACCACCCTCTTACGCTTGATCGCGGGATTTGAACGACCGGATGCGGGAATAGTGTCCATAGAGGGTATTGATGCAAGCTCACCAATAAAAATGATTGAACCGTCAAAAAGAAAGTTATCCATGATATTCCAGGACCTTGCTCTGTGGCCTCACATGACGGTGAGACAACACATCGAATTTGTTCTTAAGAAAGACAAGCTGTCCAAAAACATTCTCAATTCTGAGATCACCACAATTCTTGACCACGTTAGTTTAAATGGACATAATAGCAGATATCCTCATCAACTTTCAGGGGGTGAAAAACAGCGGCTCGCTATTGCCAGAGCCCTTGCTTCACATGCAAATTATTTACTCATGGATGAGCCTTTCAGCAGCCTCGACTCTATGTTGAAAGAGGATTTGCAACAGCTCATTATCGAGCTTAAAAATAAGCTTCATATGGGTATTATTTATGTAACTCACAACATAGAAGAGGCGCTCGTCCTTGCCGACACGATAGCGGTAATGAACAAGGGGAGGCTTGAACAAATGGATAGTAAAGACAAAGTACTTGCTAACCCCAAAAACGAATTTGTGCGTCGTCTTTTAAGGATCGAATAAGATGTATACAAAGAATAGGTACCGAACAGGTTTATCCTTTTTTATTTTTGTGTTTTTATGTATGATTATTGCCTATGTAATGCCTCCCACTACCTTAGCAGAGGAAAAAGAGCTGGTCTTTTCCACATGGGATGGCTTTGAAGTAGATAAGTGTGCCTCTATCTGGCTGATAAAACGATTTATCGACGAAAATGCGGTTATAAAATTCTTCCCCAAAGGCGAAATTATAAAGCAAGGAATAGCATTCGACACCCCGGATGCCATATTCAGACGGTACCACAACATGTCCACGTTTGAATCCCTGTTAAAGCACTACAAGCTGAATGATCCAAAACTTATCCATATAGGCAAAATCATACATGATATCGAAGTAAACATATGGAAAAAAAAGTACTTGAAAAAACACTGATCGTTCAGGATGCCGTAAACAAGATCATATGGAATGTAAAAGACAGAAATGATGTGATTCAGAAAAGTTGTAAATATTTTGATTCGCTGTACCAGGGGATTGTACTTAAGAATGAAAGATTTCCATAATGGGGGCGGACATGCTTTTCATTTTAAAAATTATCTATTGCTGTGTAACTCTGAGCACCTCCTCAATTGTTGTAATCCCATCCTGGCGTAAAGTAATCATGTTTTGATTCAACACCGATTTTTACAGATGGTTAAATCGACATATTCCCGGAGTCGGCAAGAGCTTTCCGGCCAAGTGCATTGCCTATGGCGCAATGCAGACCACACAGGGAGCAAATCTATTTTTCCAGGTTATCAGTACAAGGCATGAGAGGAAGTCGTCCATTATAACGACAAACCTGACCTTTTCTGAATGGGGAAAGATTTTTGACAGTACTACAGTGGCCACAGCGATTGCTGATCGACTCGTTTACAACTCGGAAATCCTTATCATGGAGGGAAAAAGTTATCGAAAGAGGACAAGATAGGACGACTAAAAAGATA
>JAFDFV010000220.1 GCA_019309665.1 Deltaproteobacteria bacterium
TTAGCTCTTGCTTTGATTTTGGCAAGTATCTCAGGCTTTTTTTTTAAAAAATCTTCGATTGGTTTGTTGCTTTTCTTCTGATTGCATTTGACACAAGCAAGAGTCAGGTTACTTATTCGATTGCTGCCCCCTTTGCTTTTAGGGATAATATGTTCAATTTCTAATCAGTGATGTCCGGTTAGGTTCTTGCATGTTGAAAAAAAGATATAAAACACTTGATTTATTGAAAAATAAGAGCTAATTAAGTATGGCATTTATCTTGTTGTAATTTATTTTATAACAAGGAGAAGTTAATGCCCATACCCCAATGCAAGAAACAAAAGATCAAATTTAATGCTGAATCCTTTATACAATATTTGCTGCCTTTACAAGAAATTCTGCTCACTACCCCTGTGCTTAACTCAAGGGGGTATCGGCCATTGAAAATGACTTTTGAAGATCAGCTCAATGCTTTATTGTTCTATCACCTCCAAGAGCATGAGTCTGCAAGGGATCTTGTCCAGTGCATGAAAGAAGATGATTTTGCCAAAAACAACATAGCGCCTGATGGTGGTATCAGTCTCAGCAGTTTTTGTGAAGCCATTAATGATCGAGGGCTCGAACAGCTTCAGTATGTCTTTGAGGAACTTTGTAAAAAAGCCCGCAAGATTTTGCCAGCCCAATATTCAGATCTTGGTGATCTTGTTTCTATTGACGGATCATTGATAAATGCTGTCCTTACAATGTATTGGGCAGATTACAGGAAAGGCTCAAAAAAAGCCAAGGGTCATTTTGGTTTTGATGTTAACCGCCAAATCCCGCTGAAAGTCTATCTGACAGATGGCAATGGTGCAGAGCGCCCGTTTGTAAGCTCCATACTCACAGAGGGCCAGACCGGAATAATGGATCGTGGTTACCAATCCCATAAGGATTTTGATTTTCTACAGGCTGAGAAAAAACATTTTGTATGCCGAATCAAAATCAAAACTACGCGAACCATTATCAAACAGAACAGCGTACCGGAAGACAGTCACATTTTCTATGATGCAGAAGTCCTTCTTGGAACTCCGGGGGTGAACCAATCAAAAACACCAGTTCGAGTCGTTGGCTATAAGATCGCAGGTTCAACGTTTTACGTGGCAACAGATCGACATGATTTGACTGCTGAGCAAGTGGCCAAGATCTACAAGCTCAGATGGGACATTGACATATACCATTCATAATGCCTCCTTAAACGTAAAGTATTCTTGCCTATTCTTTCTTTAACCTATGAAATGTACTGTTTTTATTCATTATAAATGGAATGGGCAAAACATACCAGAGTAAATTATGGATTTGCTCAGATTTATAGAGTCAAATCAATTCCTAAGCTCTTCTGAGCGAATATTATTATGATTTATAAAATGTTTTTGTCGTATATTTCTTCACAAATCCGGGGTTTGAGTATCAATCGTTAATCAACAAACACATGTTTTGACCAAGTTTTGGGCTGGATTCGCAGTTTTTGCAAATTTTTTATCTCTTTTTTATCAGCATGGATCAGATAAATTGCGCGTTTACCATTATAAATTTTTCGTCCTGTTATTTTTTTTTGCCGCATCCACTTGTAAAGCGTGATTTTTGGCATTTCTAATTCTTGAGCCAATTCTTCTATTGTCCATTCATTTATTTTTTTTGTAACATTATCCGATGGCCTTTTTTTTGAGGAGTCCCTTATTCCTTGACGAGAGAGCAAATTACGAACCATTTGAACATTAAAAGTGTCACGCCGCTTAGGTGGGCACCAACCTTCTAAATTGAGAGTTTCTGTAATGATTAAAGCGCTATGGTCCTTTTTGTGTAATCCTACTATCCGATCTAAGAGTTCGCTGTAATAACTTAATTGTTCAAAACGCGCTACCGGGCGAATAATTTTTGTTGTGGTTGTATGGCCCCCCATCCAATTAATATCGACGGTGACTTTTTCCGAGTCTCCCTGAACAGTTACAACAACACATTCAATCAAATGACGGATAATAGCCTGTCGATCTGAGTTGTTAGTGCTTCCAGCCGCCCAGAGGGCCGGAATATCAACGGCTAACTCCATAATTTTTTGACGATCTTCTTCTGATAATGGGATTGGTTGCACAGACAAGAACCGAGCATGCTCCAGTTTCAATTTTTCATGTTCAACCAATGATTCTTCCCATTGACGTTCCAAAGTACGAGCAACAAGACGGTTTTCAGGCTCTACCGCATTGTATTGTCGGAATGCCCGTTCAGAATCATATTGAGCTCTTTCCAGTCTCTGCTCCCAATGTTCTTTCAGTTTTTTTCGTTGTGATTCAAGGTCCTTACTGACTTTGAGACTAATTTCCAAAGCAGATGGTTCTAAAGCCGTCAATATCAATTGAGTTATTAATTCATCTAAACATTGCCCTGCCAAAGATTGGCAAGGATTTTGTGCATAATCAACCATCATTCGATTACATACGTACCTTAATTTATTGCCGTTATTATTATATTGGGTGCTCATTTTTAAACCACAGCGTCCACAGACGAGAATACCTGACAAGAAAGAAGGACCATTTTTGACGGTTCCTGTCCCTTGGGCAGTGTTAGATTCAAGTTGGCGGACATTCTTCTCAAACTGCTCCCATGAAATATAAGCAGGAAGATGATCTTTCAATAAGACCTCCCACTCTCCTGACTTCGCGACTGTTCTACCAGTGGAGGGTTTTCCGGGCTTTTTTTTCTTGGGATCAGTGGGACGACGTCCGTAAACATAGGCTCCGGCATAAATGGGGTTCCGCATCATATTGCTGAGAGATGGACGATTGGGGCGGGACCATTTGAGTTCGCCCTTATTAACCCCGGATCGAATCCGTTGAGGCATTTTAATATCGTGTTTGACCAAATATTTTAATACACCATATAATGTGCCATACCTTTCGAACTGCTCAAAAACTAATTCAATGGTTGACCGCGCCTGCTCATCGGGATCTTTGATAACATCTCCCGAAGGACGTCGATAATATCCCACGGCTACTTGCATTCCCAATTCACCACGACGAGCTTTTGCTCGTTTGCCTTCAAGCATTCGTCGTTTAAGAATATGCAATTCAGCCTCTGACATGCTCCCTTTTAACCCCAGCAACAGACGGTCATTATAATCAGTAGGATCATAAACGCCATCAACATCGGCAATAAGAGTATTAAAGACAGAACAAACATCCAGAAGTTGATACCAGTCCCGACAGGATCTGGCCAATCGTGACATTTCGAGTCCTATTACAATCCCAATATGATCCAAGCTTACTTCAGCAACTAATCTTTGAAATCCAGGTCTACCCGAAATTGTTGTTCCGGATTTTCCAAGGTCATCATCAATGACTATAATTCGTTGAGCTGCCCAGCCCAAAAATGTGGCCCGATCCACCAAATTATACTGAAGACGTGTTGATTCCTGATGGCGTTCTACCTGCTGCATTGTTGATTGGCGGATATAAACAACAGCAAGCCGATCCAAGTGTATGCCCTCTATCTTACTATAAGGTGTCTGCTGTGTTAAGTTTTTCTTTTGCTGTACACTCATTGACTTTTATCCCCCAAATTGTTACCTCTTGCATTTGACGTTGAATCATTTGCCCGAGCAGGGTAATGACACGCTTCCGTTGTGTCTCTGGAATTTTTTTCCATTCCAGTGCGACCTGAGATTGATCCTTCATTGTGCCTCCTTAACCATTTAGTTAATGATAGAAGTGCATCAGGATCAATTGTGGGTGCTTCGACTGGAAGCGTCAATTTGTTTTTTATAGAGGTTTGAACAATGGGCGATTGAATCCTTTTTCAAATGGTGGAAAAAGCATCTCAAAGTGTATCACTTAATTGCTCGCAGCGAGTATGGGGTAATGGTACAAATCCTTGGTGGGCTGATTTCATACCTGCTCATGGCCATATACTGCCATGACAACTTCAATGAAAAGGTTTCTATCAGAAGAATCCGCCAACTTAGAAATGATATACAAAATGAACTCCGATACCCTTGCGGGCTGGCAACATCAGGCGATCGAGCTGTCAAAAAAAGAACCAAAAAAAAGAAAAAGAAGTTCGCAAAAACCTAACCGGACATCACTGGT
>JAFDFV010000564.1 GCA_019309665.1 Deltaproteobacteria bacterium
GAAGGCGGAAGGCTGTCAGGGAGCTTCAGCCTTCAGGCTATCCACCTGAATAGTTACACTATATATAGTTGTTAAATAATTAGAAGCACAGCATAATGTAGTTATGTATAATTATGCATAATTAACTTGACTTAATAATAATATTATGCAATTAATCCACAGTTCTGGAAAAATATTTAACTTAGGAACGTGGACGAAATAACTTCCTCAAGTAGGCGCACAGATTTGGGTCGAATTTGTTCGATCTCAGATCACAAAAGTTGAAGGAATAGCGAGCTATTTCAATAGTTTTGTGATTTGAGACCGGACAAAGGCGGCCTGAAGCTGTGATGCATAGTTGGGGAAGTTATTTCGTCCACGTTCCTTATTAACAATGCATGACGAAAAGTAAGGTTTTTTATGAGCGGCAACTCTTTAAAAAAAATTAGAGAATCCCGTATGATGAGCAAGTCCGAACTTGCAAGAGAAGCAAAGGTCTCTCCGATCACTATTGCTCGAATAGAAAAAAACATGCCGTGCCGCATGGAAACTAAAAGAAAAATTCTTTTGGCCCTGGGATTTAAACTTTCGGATAAAAATAAAATATTTGACGATTAAGGGTTTATCAAATGATATTTGGAAAAACTCCCAGCTTAGTCGGCCTTGATATTGGCTCCAGCGCTTTAAAGGCCGGAGAAATTACGGCAACAAAAAAGGGGTTTGCCCTGAAGAATTTCGGAATGATAAGTATTGCCCCGGGAGCAATTGAAGAAGGCAATATAAATGACCCGGAAAATGTTGCCGACTCAATTCGTCAACTATTTGAGGCGAATAACATAAAAGAAAAAAATATTGCCATATCAATCGGAGGTTATTCGGTTATTGTCAAAAAAATAGACGTGCAAACCGCAACCGAAGAACAACTCCAGGAAACCATTCGTCAGGAAGCAGAACAATATATCCCTTTCGACATCAGCGAGGTTAATATAGATTATCAAATCCTGGGAGAAACGGAAACCGGCTCAGATCAAATGAGCGTTATCCTGGTTGCAGCCAAAAAGGAAATAATTAGTGAATATATTAATCTTGTCCAAATGGCCGGACTTAACGCATGTATAATCGATGTTGATGCCTTTGCCCTGCAAAATATTTTCGAAGCTAATTATGAGTTAACTGATAAAAATGTAGTGCTGATAGATATAGGAGCAAACAAAACATCTTTGAACATACTGAAAAGCCATTCTTCTGTATTCATGAGAGATGTTTCCATGGGATGCAGCCAGATAAATCAAAAGATAATCTCTCTCCTGATGATCTAAAACAAATTGTTTCATCTGTGGTTTCCGAGTGGAGTATCGAAATAAAACGCGCTCTTGACTTTTATTATTCGGCAAACCCAGATGAGCAGATAAAAAGCATTATGCTCAGCGGCGGTGGCGCCCATATTAAGGAATTCCGTCAACTTCTGGCGGCAGAAACATCATCTGATGTAGAAACTATCAATCCTTTCAAAAAGTTACATATAGCTGAGCATTTTGATCCTTCATACCTTGAGCATATAGCTCCTCAAGCAGCTATATGCATGGGGCTTGCATTAAGAAGAGTTGATGACAAATGATAAAAGTTAATCTACTGCCTTATAGAGCTGCACGCAAAAAAGAGAACATACGCCTCCAGGTCTCGACATTTTTTCTCTCAATTATATTTGTCACTCTTTTCATGTATTACTATAATATATCGTTGAACAATAAGATTGACGTCTATAATGTTAAAATAGAAAACATTAAAAATGAACTGTCCAAATACAACAAGATAACTAAAGAAATAGACGGTATCAAAAACAGGCTGGCTGTCCTCAATAAAAAAACAGGTGTAATAAAAAATCTTGAGCTTAATCGCAAAGAGCCTGTCCGTCTTCTTGATACAATGACGTTTATGGTAATTCCAAAACGGATGTGGTTTACATCTCTTGAGTCAAAAGAAGAGGTAGTCACAATTAAAGGGTTTGCCCTTGATAATAAAACAGTGGCTGATTTTATGACTCGCTTAGAAGGCTCAAAACTTTTTGACAGCGTAAATTTAATGAATCTGAAACAAGAAACGTATAATAAGTATACAAATCTTAAAGGATTTGTAATTTCCTGTAATAAAAAGCCTAAGGAACAGGGACGAAAGAACTTCCCTAAGTAGGCGCATAGATTTGGGTCAAATTTGCCCGATCTCAAATCACAAAAGTTGATGGAATAGCAGGCTATTTTGATATTTTTGTGATTTGAGATCGGGCAAAGGTGGCCTGAAGCTGTGATGCATAGTTGGGGAAGTTATTTCGTAACCCTTATTTGAAAAAGTTGGAAACATATCAAAACTTCACAGAATCCTGATATGTGTTGCGACTTTCATTGTAATTACAGGGTCGTTTATTTATTTTTTATATCTTCCAAAATTTGAAGGGCTGAATCAATTAAATTCAGAATACAAAAATCTTGAGCAAAGGCTCGCTTCAGCTAAAAAAAAGGCTGCGCAGCTTAACCAATATAGAGAAAAAATGAAAACAGCCGAAGCTAAATACAAAATCGCCATGAAAGCTTTGCCCGACAAAAAAGAAATTCCTTCTTTGCTAACCAGCATCAGCGAAGCCGGCAAGGAGGCTGGCCTGGAATTTCTTTTATTTCAGCCTATATCAGAAATTAATAAAGATTTTTATGCTGAAATTCCTGTTTCAATTAAAGTTGCCGGCAATTACCACAATGTTGGACTCTTTTTTGATAATGTTTCAAGGTTATTCAGAATAGTAAACATAAAAGATATTGTGATGACTCTACAACCTACAGGTTTGTCGAGACTGAAGAAAAGGATGCGGCTAACACAGCGAAAAAGAAATAAAGTAACAGGTTCAGGGTTAAAAAGCCAATGCGTGACCATATAAAAATATTAATAACTATAGCCTGCTTAACAAGCCTCTTCTTGTATTATGGCTGCAATGATCAACCGGAAAAGCCCAAAAAAGCAACGGTTATCAGCAAAAAAATTGTAATGCCAAAAAAGGAAAAGCAGCCAATTAAGAAGGATCAA
>JAFDFV010000221.1 GCA_019309665.1 Deltaproteobacteria bacterium
ACAGACGGCAAAAATCTACTTCCCCTTCCCTCCTCACAGGATCACAAAGCAATATACGACAACGACCAGGGTCCAAATACCGGAGGAATGGGCGCATATTCTTCTGCTCCAATAATAGACCGGTATATGCATAAAAAAATTATGGAAGAAGTTATGATGCCGACTATCCAGGCAATGGCAAGTGAAGGCCGGCCCTACAAAGGTGTATTGTATGCCGGACTTATGATAGATAAAGACCGGATAAAAGTTCTTGAATTCAATGCACGTTTTGGAGATCCTGAGGCTCAACCTCTTTTAATGCGGATTAAAAACGACATTGTTCCGATAATGGAGGCAACAATTGAAGGAACGCTGGATAAATGTAAACTTGAAATTGATGACAGGGCGGCGGTCTGTCTAGTCATGGCATCCAAAGGATATCCTGGTTCATACAAAAAGGGCATACCGATTTCAGGGCTTAAAGACATAAAAAGAATGAAAGATGTTGTCGTTTTTCATGCAGGCACTGATAAAAAAGATAAAAAAATTGTTACAAACGGAGGCCGTGTCCTGGGAGTTACCGCTTTAGGAAATTCCGTCAAAAAAGCCATATCAAAGGCGTACATGGCTGCTTCCAGAATAACATGGAACGGAGTATATTATCGCAAAGATATTGGACAAAAGGCATTAAAAAGAATAGAACAACCTCCGAAAGTAGGAATTGTGATGGGGAGCGACTCAGACTATAAAGTTATGGAAGAAACCGTGGCTGCTCTAAAAAAATTCGATATTCCATTTGAAATGACTGTTGCATCCGCACACAGAAGCCCTGAAAAAGCACATGAATTTGCATCCTCAGCACAAAAGCGAGGGCTTAAAGTTATTATTGCAGGTGCAGGACATGCAGCGCATCTTGCAGGAGCTATCGCGGCTTATACTTCTCTCCCCGTTATTGGAGTCCCAATAGATTCTTCTGCCTTGCAAGGCCTGGATTCTCTTCTTTCCACCGTTCAGATGCCTCCAGGCATACCAGTGGCAACTGTGGCTATAGGAAAACCAGGAGCAAGAAATGCGGGAATACTTGCAGCACAAATACTCGCTGTTTCAGATGCCGGGCTGGAGAAAATGCTTGATAATTATAAAAAAGAAATGGCCGCAAAGGTAGAAGAAAAAGCAGGCAAACTTCAAGGTCAAATATAGTGTCCAGCCGAAAATTGCTGATAGACCCTTTTAATCCCCAGCCGGAGTTAATTCTGAAAGCAGCCGGCTTAATAAAAAAAGGCGGTGTAGTTCTATTCCCGACAAGATGTCTTTATGGACTTGGAGCAGATGCATTTAATCCGGAGGCTGTTGACAAGGTTTTCAGGATAAAACAAAGACCATACAACAAACCGGTATCAGTTCTGATAAAGGATACAAATGACCTGCATATACTTGTAAAACATGTTCCATCAACTGCAAAATGTATTATGGACTATTTCTGGCCGGGACAAATCACAATTGTATTTGAAGCATACGCTTGCCGGAACATCCTGTAGCTCTTTCCCTTGTAAAAGAAGTGAATAGCCCGATAACAGGAACAAGCGCCAATATCTCAGGGAAAGCAGGGTGTTCAGCTATATCTGATCTTGACGTTCAAATTGCCGATAAAATAGACCTGATGCTTAATGCAGGTCCGCTCAAAGGAGGAACAGGTTCGACTGTTATCGATGTTACAACTCCCTTTCCCACAATTTTAAGGGAAGGTTATGTTTCTGCAAAGAATATTTTTGCAGTACTTGAGAAAAGATAACGCTTTAGCGCTTTTAAATATTATTTTTTCGTAGGGGCGATCCTTGTGATCGCCTTGATTAGGGCGAATACAAGATTCGCCCCTACATGTTTATCCTTGCCTGCCCGCCTGGAGGGTTATCCTGTCAGATTCTTTTTCAAAAGGCTAAATTAGTAACTACTCAGGTATTTAGACTGAAGGCTATAGGCTGAAGGAAACAGATAATTCTTGAGCGTTATTCTCTATGTTTAAGACAAAATTTCCAGCCGCTTTAAGAAAATATTGGCTTCTGGGAGTCTTTTCCCTAAAGGTCTTCAGTCTTCAGCCTAAACACCTGAGTAGTTACCTAAATTGTTACGAGAAAAGCAATTTTATTGACAACAGCCGCTGATTCACATATATAAAAAATTTACACCTACGCCGGAGTGGTGAAACTGGTAGACGCAGAGGACTCAAAATCCTCCGGGGGCAACTCCATCTCGGTTCGATTCCGAGCTCCGGCACCAAAAAAATCATTTTCACCTTGTTGTATTGCCGCATAGAGCTCCTCATCCACTCGCTGGAATATATCTTCTGAACTTTCCTGTTCAGAAAACTCAACCACCCCATCGGCCAGAAATATCCGTGTCTCGTATGTTATTTTTTAGAAAGATCGATGAGAGTTATAAACTTCGAAAATTTACATATCCTGATGCAAAATCACAGCTTTACAATCCCCATAGATAATGATAAGTAAATAGCTGTTGATCGGAGCGGCCCAGTCCAACAAAGTTTTATCCATCATCCCGCTGAGAAAGCGCATCGTCCGAGCTTTTCAACCTGTTTCCGCCAAACCTGGCTTTCCAGTATTTTTGCACTGCGGGACAATGGATAAAACTCTATACGTTATACTCTACTAATATGAAAAAGAAATCGACAGCGAGGCGTCATCATTACCTACCGCAATCATACTTGGCTCGATTTACGGACAAAGGCACTAAGGAAGGACAGTTCTTTGTGCTAGAAGTCGAATCTGGGCGTACATTTCGGACATCACCGAAAAATGTTGCGGTTGAACTTGATTTTAATCGCGTCGATATCGACGGCCACCCGCCGGATGTTATCGAAAAAGCCTTTTCTCCACTGGAGCAGGAAGCAGGTCAGGCAATTGCAAATATAGCCGCCACAGGAAGATTTCCTAACGATGAAGATTACAACTCTATTCTCAATCTAATTTGCCTCATCGCAGTACGTAATCCATTCTTGCGCAAATCCTTCAACCGTGCCCGAGCGCAAACAATTCACATCATCGGTGACTTGCTAGTATCGGATGAAAAGTTATTTGATCATCATGTCCAAAAAGCGAGGGAGAATGGCGAGAACATCCCGGATTCCATATTATTCGAGGAGATGAAACGCTTTATAGATGAACGAAACTATGAAATCGAGTTTTTCCCTGAAGGCAATCTCCGGGTCGAACTGAACACCTTCGACAAGATCTTGCCGATTCTCGGTGAACGAACTTGGTCATTGGTAATTGCGCCTTCAGACGGACCAGGGTTTATCTGTTCGGATCATCCGGTAACTATAAATTGGAAGTCAGGTCGTAAGGGTCACATCGGGTTAGGGTCGCGGGAATCGGAAGTTTTCTTCCCTTTGAGTCGCCGTGCAGGTTTCTATGGCACTTTCGAAGATCCCTTGAAAAAGGTTGTTCATGCCAAACAAGGAAATGTCGCAACCATGAACCGACGCTTGGTATTCAATGCCGAAAGACATGTATTTTCGTCCCAAAAATCGTTTGTAATGTGGATCGATGGCGAAATAAAAACCATAAATTGTGGGTATAACCAAGCTAATCCATCCGACGCAAAAAGCCGCGCGGCTGATTAGCATTATGGCTGATTATGTCATATGTAATTTTAGATAAAAGTTTTTTGGATGCAGCAAACAAGGAAGAATTCACCTCTCTTTGTAATGAACATACAGTATTAATGACTGATGTTTTATTTCACGAACTGGTAACTACAAGAAAAAAGAGCAGGCAATATTGCTTCAATAAATTTCCCTCTAAAACTAATCCTGTAGAGCTTATACCAAATATCGGTACCCTTCTTCGTTATGAATTAGAAACCCACAAGCAATGCACGCCTTTCGATCGAAGAATTAAAGCTGTATTCAAATTCAACGACAAATTAAGAGATGGTACTTTTGAATTTACAGATAAACAGGACAAATTTAGAGAAAAACGAGATTCTGAGGCCAAATCAGATGCAAAAACATTTTTTGAATTGGCTACGCTTGTTCCAGGATTTTTTTCACAACTGAATAAATTAGCTGTTAAGAATTTCCCTGATGCAGTTGAAGAGGCAAAGCAACAAATTGCATCTGATACCGAGAAGGTCAGAGAAATCTATAGAAGCTTTTTAGACTATGATGCACCACCCAATCCAGTTGATGCTGAATTAATTAATGTTAATTGGGCCTATTTCCGTTGGATTCAGGTTAGAATTTTTTATTCACTAAATTTGCTTTTGAAATATCATGGGCAACTACCAGAAAATCCATCTCAAAAATTTTGGCGGAGGATTGAACACGATCTTCTTGATTCTGAGTATGTTATTTTGGGGGCTCTAACGGGCGCTTTAGCAAGTAACGAAAAACCAATGATTACTAATTTTAAGTCTCTATGCCCCTGTGGTGAAACATTCAGCGTTATTAGGTGATATATTGGCAAGTAAATTAGTACACTTGCCATAACCCGTCAGTTCAGGTAACAGCTAGGGCCGAGGCGCTTTGGCAGAGTGTTGCAGAATTAAAAATTTGTCATTTTTATTGAAGTCAGTGGAAGCCCTGGCTGCCCCTGACTTCAGCGTTAGCCTGAGTTAAAAAGACTGTGCGGAGGATTAAATGGAAATCATCAATGAACTGTATTTGCTTCCAGATGGTGATCAATATATTCTATATGCTCCATTAAATCATACCATTCTTAAAGTTAACAAAGGCCTTGTAGCCCTCTTAAATAAAATTAAGCAAGGCTATAATGTGCCGCAAGATAAAACAACGCTAACAGCATTGGAAAACCTTAAAAAACTCGGTATCATAAACGGTGAGGATCGAATACCACAGGACCCAAATCCAAATGATGAATATTTACCAACAAGTGTAACATTTCTCCCGACATCTGATTGTAATCTAAAGTGCATTTATTGCTACGCTAACTCCGGTACTTATAAAAAATATTTGCCTGTCCATATTGGAAAGGCAGCTATAGATTTTATATGCAAAAACGCTAAAATCAAAGGGGTTGAAAACATACAGATTGGGTTTCTTGGTGGGGGGGAACCTTTTCTGGCATGGAATTTTGTAACTAAAATATATGAATACACAAAAGACATAGCAGAACGTAATGGTTTAACAACTTTTTTTACTGGTGTTACCAATGGTGTTTTGCCTCAAAAGAAGGTACTTTGGATTAGAGAACATTTCCAGTTTCTGAATGTCTCTTTAGATGGCTTAAAATCGATCCATGATAAACAGAGGCCTACAAAAAACGGTAATAGCTCTTACGATAAAGTTATAGACACAATTTCTCTTCTAAATGAAGCAAATTTCGAATATTCAATTCGGTCAACAGTTTCTGATATTTCTGTGAAATCATTGCCCTCTATTGTTGAGTTTTTTTCTAA
>JAFDFV010000222.1 GCA_019309665.1 Deltaproteobacteria bacterium
GGCAAGGAGTTTATCTTTCATGATAAAGATAAAAACAGAACGCCGACATTCGATCTTGACTATGATAGAGATAACCCTAATGTCATCCTTGCTCAAAATGAACTTCTGGCGGAGAATTTAAGGCTGCTTTATGTTGCTTTAACAAGAGCGAAAATTAGATGCTATCTTGCATGGGGCAACATAAAAAATGCCGGCACATCTGCTCTGGCTTATCTTTTTCATTATAAGAACTTTGACGAAAAATTTGATTATCAATATGATATTGTCGGGTCTTTGAAAGAGAAATTTATGTCCAAAACAGAGCATGAAATTTTAAGTGATTTAAAGGAACTTGTAGAGAAATCTGATGGAAGCATCAAGCTTGATCTCATGCCTTTTAATAATGATAATATAGAGCATCAATTAAATGATATCGTAGGGGCAATCCCTTGTGGTTGCCTTTTTTGCCGGAAATTTTCAGGAAAGATAGATAGAGCATTTGGGATTTCAAGTTTTTCATCGCTTACAACCGGCAAGTTTGCGCCTGAAGAACTTCCTGACCGTGATTCAGTTAGAGTGGATATTGGTACTCATGCCGGGCATTTTATTCAGAAAGAACTGTCTATTCAAGAACCGTTTGGGAGGGAAGATATATTTTTTTTTCCAAGAGGGGCGAGGGCAGGCATATTTTTTCATGACATTTTTGAACATCTTGATTTTGCATCAAAAGATCCGGGGCATCAAGAAAAACTGGTAAAAGACAAATTAAAAGAATACAGCTTTGAACAGTCATGGCTGGAGACTGTTTGCAATATGATAAAAAATGTTCTTTCAGTGTCTCTTGAAAGTAAAGGTGAAGAAGTTATTCTCTCTTCTGTTAAATGCGATAAAAGAATAAATGAAATGGAATTTTATTTTCCTTTAAATTATATTACTCCACAAAAACTGAAAAAAGTTTTCAGCGATAATGCCTGTATTGATATATCCTCCGGCTTTTCAAAACAGATAGAAAAACTTTATTTTTCGCCTTCAGAAGGCTTTATGAAAGGGTATATTGATACGATATTCCAGCATAATCACAGATTTTATATTGTTGACTGGAAATCAAATTTTCTGGGTACAAGCATTAAAGACTATGCACGGGATTTATTAAGAGAAACTATAAAGTCTAATTATTATAATTTGCAGTATTATATATATACTCTTGCTCTTCATCAGTACTTAAGATGGCGAATGCCGAATTACAGATATGAAAATGATTTCGGCGGAGTATTTTATATCTTTATCAGAGGGGTGGACAGCAATTCAGGGCCGGAATTTGGGATTTTTAATGATGTGCCGGAAAGTCGATTTATTGAGAAGCTTGGGAGGGTGCTTATACCGGACTTTGCAACTACAGGTGGATAGGCTGAAGACTGAAGGCTGAAGGGTTAATATGCTGAAGCCTGTCAGGGAGCGTAAGCATCAGGTGTGATACATTCAAAGCATGAAAAACTCACGCATAAGAAATCGTAAAGAAAGAACTGGCCATGGATAAAAACCATGGTGACAGTTCAATGAGTTCATAATAGACAATGACAACATCGTATCATGGTTCTTTCTTAACGATTTCTAATACGCTTAGACAGTTTCCTGCTTTGAATGTATCACACCTGAAGCTTACGCTCAGCCGGTTTGTTTTATAGAATATTACAACTAAGGAACGTGGACGAAATAATTTCCACCATATCCATTGATACTTTGAAGCAGGATGCTGAATATCGGACTTATATCGAGAATGCCTATTGGGATGTGATTGTAATTGATGAAGCGCATAATGTTGCCCAGAGGGGTCATGGTTCCTCATTGCGCGCGAAACTTGCCAAACTGCTGGCAAGGCGCGCTCTGGTACGCTTATTATGCTCTTTGCAACACCTCATGACGGCAAAGCGCGCAGTTTTGCCAGTCTCATGAATATGCTTGATCCTACAGCAATTGCCAACCCTGATGATTATAGGCCGGAAGATATTAAAGGGTTGTACATAAGACGTTTTAAGAAAGATATTCAGGATCAGGTTGAATCAGCTTTTAAGGAAAGACAGATTCATGTGGCATATTGCGATGCATCGGAGGCAGAACAGGATGCCTTTGACATATTTACAGATATATTCATCTAAATCCATTGTGTGAAAACATTTAAAGAGAAGATGAATAAAGATAAAAAAGTGAAAAACCAATTTGAAAAAATTAATTCGCAATTCAAGCTTTGACACCAATTTATTGCTGCGAACGGGAACCACAACAATTTCAAAAACAAATCCATGCACTTCATGCTTTTCAGGCGTCTTTTTCAACAAAACAACCCATCATTGTTCCTGTAAAAACATTATTATCTCAATTGGTGTAAAAAAAGGAAGCTTCCCAGGCTGTGTGCGGACTTGCGGGACGTGTTTAGTCGTTAGGAAATGGATATTTCCCCTTGACTAAATATCGGATATCAATTATATGGCTTTTTAGGAAATAAATGGGATTCAGAAATTATGGGAATACAGGAAAGGAAAGAACGAGAGAAAGGAAGAAGGCGGCAGCAGATAATGATAGCCGCAAAAAGGGTGTTTTCTCTAAAGGGCTTTAACAAGGCTACAATGGAAGATATTGCCAATGAAGCTGAGTTAAGTCCAGGCACCCTTTATCTTTATTTTAAAAACAAAGATGAGCTATGTGCTTCCCTTTCTCTCAGGATACTACAATATCTAAATATTAAATTAAAACATGTAAGCAGTGAAAAGGAGTTAGATCCGAAACAAAAAATAAAAGCATTAAAAGAAGCCATGTATGACGTTTATGAATTTGATCCTTTAATACTTATCAACATGTTTCATCTACAATCAAGCGAAAGCCTTAAAAATTTATCCCCTCAGCTAGTTTCAGACATAAAAGAATTGTCAAATAATTCAATCAAGGAAATGGCTGATATATTTGAAGAGGGAATAAAGAAAAATGTTTTTATAAACAAGAAACCGGTTGTTTTTGCAGAAGCACTTTGGGCTCTTTTTTGCGGTGCCGTACTTCGCGAAGAAAGTAAAAGAGTTATTAATAACGATAAGAACTATTTAAAACTAACACTTGAAGACGATTTTGAAATATTTGCCAGGGGAATAAAAAAATAAAGCAAATATACATAGACAAAGATGTTGTTGATTCCAGTCAAGTTGCTTCAATTCTATCACGCTTGAAAGTTCCTGCCGTAGTTGTAAATAATGCCCGTGAAGTCTATGATGCGGTTTCCTGTGCAGATGATCCTGTCTATGAAGGGAAAAAAATACTTTTCCTGACCAGAAATAAAGGTGATTTTATCAGGAAATGTCCAGGCACTCGATATTACACATGCTGTGATTATAAAATTTTACATATAGGGACATTCTGCACTATGGATTGTTCATACTGTATAATGCAGTCTTACTTTCATCCGCCTGTGCTTCAGTACTTTGTCAACAGGAACGACCTTGAGGCTGAGCTGAATAATCTGTTTGCGAAAAAAAGTATATCCAGAATCGGTACTGGAGAATTTACAGACAGTATGATCTGGGAAATGTGGACCGATCTCTCGGCTTTTCTTGTTCCAAAGTTCTCAAGGCAATCATATGCTGTTTTGGAGTTAAAAACCAAAACAACAGCTATCGAAAAATTAAAACCTCTCCGGCATAATCGCAAAACAATTGTTGCCTGGTCACTCAATACAATTAGAGTCATAGGGAATGAAGAACTTCGTACTACATCACTTGCTGCAAGGCTCAAAGCAGCGGCAAAGTGTGAGGAATGGGGATATCCTCTTGCCTTCCATTTTGATCCAATGATCATATATGACGGTTGCGAAGAAGATTACAGAAAAGTAATTGAACAGCTTTTTTCCCATGTATCTTCAGAGAATATTGTCTGGATAAGTCTTGGCACATTTCGTTTTATGCCGTCCTTAAAATCAATTATAAAGAAACGCTTTCCTGATTCAAAAATTATATATGGAGAATTTATTACAGGTCTTGACGGCAAGATGAGGTATTTCAAGCCGCTTCGTATCGAACTTTATAAAAAAATAGTCTCTTATATAAGGA
>JAFDFV010000223.1 GCA_019309665.1 Deltaproteobacteria bacterium
ATCAAATGGGTTTAACTTTGCAAAGGTACTGAGCAGGTATTGTAAGGACGGCTTCAGGGACGTTTTTTGAAGGTGAATACGATTGGATTTAATTACCATTTAGTCTTGACTTTATGGTAATTCAGAATTTTAACCAATCCGACTTTTTTTGAGGAGGTGGACCGCAAAAAGGGAGACCTTCCGCTGATTATTCTGGATGAGATTCATAAATATATAGACTGGAAAAACTACCTGAAAGGTATTTACGACGGTTACGCTGATGAATTTTGCTTTCTGGTTACTGGCAGAATGTAGGTTGGGTTGAGGAACGAAACCCAACATAAAAACTATAAACTATAAGCTATTAGCTAATTTGGACAATCGGTCCGGCCAAAGTCTGCCTATTTTCTCATATCATATCTTAAAACATAGCGTTCTTTCTTTATTTGTTGACAATATCAATGCGTTGATTTATGTTGTTTAACAGCATACAACACGTTGTTATAATCGATATTCGGGAACGATCAACGAAATATGAAAAGATTTGCTGCGAAAGAACTTGATAACTGGCTGAAAAACCATAATCGCAAACCAATGGTACTTAGGGGGGCAAGGCAAGTTGGTAAAACCTGGCTTGTACGCGACCTTGCAAAACGCCAGGGACTCAAATTGATAGAATTAAATTTTGAGCGGCTCCCGAACCTGGCGGACCTGTTTTCAGAAAACAATCCTGAAGAAATCCTGAAAAATATTGAAGCGGAATTAGCTACAACGATAAAACCCGATTCATCGTTACTTTTTTTGGATGAAATCCAGGCCGCTCCTGAGTTATTTTCAAAACTCAGATGGTTTAAGGAAGATATGCAAAAGCTTCCGGTTATTGCTGCAGGTTCATTACTGGATTTTGCATTAAATAAATACCCGTACACTATGCCGGTAGGACGTATTACGTTTTTTTACCTTGAACAACTCTCCTTTTTTGAGTTCGTTCTGGGAACCGGCAATGAAGCTCTTTATAAGAAATTGTCGACCTTCAGCCTGGAAACAATAATGCCTGAATCGCTGCATAAGAAATGCCTGGGCCTTTATCACGACTATTGCCTTATTGGGGGAATGCCCGAAGTTGTCCAAGAATGGATGAACGGTAAGAATTTAAAATCCTGTACAAAAATACAGCAGGATCTGTTAGCGACCTATCGTGACGATTTCCATAAATACGGCGAAAAAATTGATGCCGGGCTGCTGAATAAAATCATGCTCTCCGTAGCCGAACAACTGGGGAGTAAATTTGTTTATAGCAGGATCGATCCCGCAAGAAAAATAGCCCCGGTTAAAAATGCATTTACAAAGTTATCCCAGGCAAAAGTCTGTACAAAAATACTTCACACAGCCGGCAATGGCTTACCTTTAGGCGCGGAATCAAATAAGAAGTTCTTTAAAGCGCTAATGGTGGATATTGGTCTGATTTCCGTCCAGCTCGGGCTCTCATCAATAAAACATTCAGAATCAAAAAAGATTATTTTTTCAAATAAAGGTGGCCTGGCTGAGCAGTTTGCAGGGCAACAACTGCGCGCGGCTCAAGCCCCATTAACAGACCCTCAGTTGTTTTACTGGCAAAGAACTGGAGGGAGACTGGGAGAGATCGATTATGTAATTCAGCATGGAAATCGAGTGGTCCCTGTTGAAATAAAATCTGGGGCTTCGGGCAGCATGAAATCGTTACATCAGTTCATGGCTGAAAAGCGACTCGATTTTGCTGTACGTTGCAATACTAACCTGCCATCAGTTGAAAACCTCAAAGTAAAAACGACATTGGGTCAACCGGTAGCATACCGGCTTCTTTCAATACCATTATACATGACTGAGCGCCTTGGCGAATTAATAGAACAGGCTCTATGATCTGCTGGGCTAATCCGGACAATCGGTCCAGCCAAAGTCTGCTGCGAAAACGGCCAAATCAGACCCGTCTACATCGCCATCACCGTCAAAGTCTCCCTCACAGGTAAAAAGGCATCGACTATATTTCAGTTTGTTGCAAAATTGTCTTGACTATTTTTCAATGTTATGAATAATGGTCATTATGATAAAAAGAACCTCATATATTAAGATCTGGCATGATCTCGCTATTGACAAGGACATGATATTCCTTGTGGGGCCACGTCAGGCAGGAAAAACCACTCTTACCCAAATCATTTCCGCCTCCTTTACGAATCATCTCTATTTCAATTGGGATATTGCTGAACACAGAACAAATTTCCTGCAAAACCCCTCTTTCTTTGAAGCATTAGAACGCAAAGATTCATCAATTCCGCTGATTGTTCTTGATGAGATCCACAAATACAAAGACTGGAAAAATTACCTTAAAGGTATATATGACCAGCATCATGGTAAATACCGGTTTCTTATCTCAGGAAGTGGGAGGCTGGATATCTATCAGCAAGGAGGGGATTCACTGGCTGGACGTTATTTTCTATTTCACCTGTGGCCATTTACGATTTCCGAGTTAGGAGGAAAAAACAGAGAAATTGGTCATTTTCTCAATGATCCGTTACAAACAACAACGGAACATACCAAAGAACTGAAAGAAATATGGGCGGGGTTATCTGAATTAAGTGGATTCCCAGAGCCATACCTGGCAGGGCGGAAGACGACCTATCGACGATGGTCGAGCATCTATTCAAAGCAGTTAATACGTGAGGATATTCGGGATCTGACAGGGGTAAAATCCGTCATGGACATGGAAACGCTTTATCTTTTGTTGCCATCTAAGGTAGGAAGTTCTGTCTCAGTCCCTTCGTTAGCTCGAGACTTGAAAGTAGCATATAATTCTGTTCGGAACTGGTTGTCGATTTTTGAAAGATTTTTCCTTACTTTCAGCATTGCTCCATGGACCCGGAGAATTGCGCGGGCAATTCAAAAAGAGCGCAAGGTGTATCTCTGGGACATCCCCAGGATAAAGGAACCAGCGGCACGGTTTGAAAATATGGTAGCAGCAGAACTCTATCGGGCGGTTACAGCATGGAACGATATTGGACACGGTACATTTTCCTTGCATTTTATTAAGAATAAGGAACAGCAGGAAGTGGACTTTCTCATCGCAAACGAGGGTGAACCGCTTATTTTAATTGAGGCTAAACTTTCAGACACAAAACCCTCCCCGGTGCTTAAGAAATTTCAGTCTGTTTTGAAAAAGCCTGCTGTTCAACTTGTCGAAAAAAGCGAAGGTTACCGTATGATTCCAAATGGAGATCAGTATATATTGGTAGCTCCTGCATACCAATGGCTTTCGGGTTTGCCATAGCTTTGCCGGTTCAAAGCTCCTAACTGAACTGTTACGTTGTTTGCAAAAAATTCCTTAAAATACGCTTTCCGACCGATGTCATGATAGATTCAGGATGAAACTGGATTCCTTCTGTTGGATGTTTTCGATGTCTGATGCCCATGATTTCTCCGTCATCGGATTCCGCACTTATCTCCAGACAATCGGGCAGATTTTCTCTTGATACAGATAGTGAGTGATAACGCATAGCCGTAAATGGCTTGCGTATACCCTGATACAAAGTTTTTTCATCAGCCTTTATTATGGAGGTTTTTCCATGCATTAACCGTTTGGCTGAAATTATTTTTCCACCAAAAGCAACGGCAATGGTCTGATGTCCCAAACACACACCAAGGATTGGAACCAGGCCGGAGAAATGCTTAACAACTGAAAGCGATATTCCTGCTGTTTCAGGCCTGCCTGGTCCTGGTGATATAACAATTCCCGAGGGTTTCATGGTAATAAGATCGGAAATAGAAACCACATCATTGCGGAATACTTTGACCGGACTGCCAAGCTGTTCAATATATTGCACCAGGTTGTATGTAAATGAATCATAGTTATCAATCATTACGATCATATGTACTTCTCCCATAACCGATTAAAACGGTTCTGAAAAGGTATTTAAAATATAATTAATACTAGGACGGAAAGTCATATTCAGGTAAAATCCGAAACTCGAAATCCGAAACTCGAAACAAATCCGAATACCAAATCAGGAAATGACCAAAACTAAGTAATTAAAAATACAAAACAAATTCTTTTTCTTGTTCGTCATTTAAATCTATTAACTTTAACCAATATCGACTTTCTTTAGCCTCTTTGCGGCAGATTTTGATTCTCATAATAAGGTCTTTTTTGCTCAGGGCTTCGTTACCTTCAATATAGTTTGCGCCAACTGAGCCTGATGCACGGATCAATTGTTTCCCATCTTCGATGTTTGCAATGGTTACGCGTAATTTTTTTACAAACGCTCTAACATTTTTTGCATACATTAAGGTACGATCTTCAAGATCGTATTGTTTTGAATTTTGTTTTTTTGTCATTTGATTTTGTTTCGTATTTCGATATTCGATTTTCGGATTTCCAATCAGCCGAACTGATTCTGATACAATGAGATTTGCATAGAAGTTTAATTAGTTTACTATAGAGCTATGAGATGCTTTTCTGTAATAATTCCAGTGCCTTTTGTATTGCCATTGCTTTATTGACGGTTTCAACTCGTTCCCGTTCAGGATCGGAGTCAGCAACTATTCCTGCGCCTGCCTGTACGGTCAGGCGTCCTTTTTCAATGCCGGCGGTTCTTATGGTAATGGCCAGATCCATATTGCCGTGAAAAGAAATATATCCAACTGCGCCCCCATACGGGCCTCTGGGTTCCTGTTCCAGTTCTGCGATGATTTCCATGGCTCTTACTTTAGGAGCGCCAGATAAGGTTCCGGCAGGGAATGAAGCTGATAGAAGATCCCATGCATCACAATCAGAACGCAGGTCACAGCATATGTTGGATACAAGGTGCATTACATGAGAATATCTTTCGACAATCATAAGATCCGTAACCTGAACCGTACCAACTT
>JAFDFV010000017.1 GCA_019309665.1 Deltaproteobacteria bacterium
AGGCGTTTAACTGTCTTCCTGTTTTGCGCTTTTTTAATGCTTGTAAGCCATGGAACCTACTATGCTTTTTTTTCCATCCATTTAGACAGCCTTGGCTATGGTAAAACATTTATCGGAATTACCTGGGCTATGGCGTCGATAGCAGAAATACTTGTAATGATAAAGTCAGACAAAATATTCAAGCGTTTTTCTCTGGAAAATGTTCTGGTATTTTCATTTATGATAGCAACATTAAGATGGTTAATGCTTTTCTTTGTAAAATCTCCGGCTTTAATCCTGATATCACAGCTTTTTCATGCTATCTCATATGGTGCATTTCATATAGCAAGTATATTGTATATTGATTTATTAACTCCTGATGAAGCCAAAACTCTGGGGCAGGCAGCAAATAATGCTGTAACATACGGCCTTGGGATGACAGTTGGATTTCTCTTTAACGGCTATTTATATGAAAGTGTGGGCTCGTTTAATTTATTTATAATAAGCAGCCTTATTGCGCTGTCCGGGGGAATAATTTTTAAATTAGGGCTCGCTAAAAAATAAAAAAGCGTCCTCAGCACAGATCTGATAGAATCATTTTTTCAAGGAGACCTTTGAAAAAAGGTCTTTCATTCTTCGTAACCGTTCACGGAACGTTTTTCATCCACCTGCCTTGTCTCTCCGGGAGGCAACATGGATTGAATGAGTTCCTGATATTCATTTGTCCAATTCATTCGTTTGTAAATATACGCAAGACAGAGCTGTGTGTTTGTGTCATCCGGATAAAATTTGATGTAGTCTTTGATAACATCTATGGCTTTGTTCCATTCCCCCAGTTCCTGATAATGTTTTGATAAAAGCTGTGTGCCCCATGGTTGCCGGAACTTCGGTGGAATGCGTTTCAAGAGATCACATGCCGCTGTGTTGTCACCGATCTGCAAGAATGAATAGGATAACAGTACCTGATATTTTGGAAGCGGCTGCTTGAGAACAATTTTTTCAAGCGCCTCATTGGCCTTTTCGTAGTCCTTGCTCACGTAAAGATAAAAAGATGCAAGTCTGAACAGATTTTCTTCCGTGGGATTCCGGCCGGCCGACTCTTGCAATGCTTCTTCATAAACAGCCTGATCTAGATTATATGCGCACGACACCATACTTTCCAGATAGATTATATTCTTTGTCTCGCTGTAAACCCTTTTGTAAAAATCATACGCTGTGCGATAATCTTCTTCTATTTCAAATAGCTGTGCCAGTTTTGCAAGATATTCGTTATTAGAAGGCTCTATCTTATTGAGCCTGAAAAAGAGTTTTTTCGCCGATTGATATTCATGATCATCTAAATATATGTATGCCAGTTTGCGCATGATTTTCTGGTCTGATGATTCTGCAATCCCTCTTTTAAACCATTTTTTTTGTAAAACAGGATCATTCTGCCAGTACGAAATCTCTATGGCCTTCTTCATGTCCTCTGGTGACAGCTTGCCCTTGCGCCATCTTGTTTCATATATCTTCAAGGCATCGAAAAACCTTTTGTTCCAGACAAGAAAATCGACCACAAAGTCTTGTTTGCCTATATTCCTCGCAATCCTTATGACCCTTTCCTGATTCTCCCTGTTATCGGGATCTTCACGCCAAAAATCCATGGACACGTTGAACGCGCTGTCCATCAGTCCTTTGTCCTTCAATTCAAGCGATAATGCATCCGAGCCTCTTTCAAGCCACCTCTTGCGCAGGGTTCGATCATTCTGCAACCATGCAACTTCCATTGCCACCTTCAGACTATCTGCCGACAGCTCTCCCTTGCGCCATTTCTGTTCATATATCTTCAAGGCCTCGGAAATTCTTCGGTTCTGCACAAGAAAATCGACCACAAAGTCCTGTTTGCCTATATTCCTCGCAATCCTTATGACCCTTTCCTGATTTTTCCTGTTATCGGGATTTTTACGCCAGAGATGGAGAGATGCGTTGAGGGCGTCATCCAGCAGCTTTTTATCTTTGCAGCCGAGGACACAAAGGGCTTCAACAGTATCTATTACCGACTCAAAATTGCCATTTTCCCAATAAATATAGACAAGTTGAGTCAGAAGCTTTTTGCTTTCGTCGCTTCCCTTATCCTCAATTGCAGCAAGCCTTTCAATACAGATGGATTCCGCCTTTATGTTAAACGCTTCGGCCTTTTTTTCATCTCCGGTTTTTTTATAAAGCCTGGACAGGGAAAGAAAATCATCAAGAGTCTTCGGTGTTATCCGCGAAGCTATCTGAATGGCAGTTTTTTCATCCCCTAAGGCCACACAGACTCTGAAAAGTTCTCTTGTCAGTTTCGCATCGGCGCTAATATCTACGGCTCGCTCAAGCCACTTCTTCCTTTGCTGAATGTCACCTGTCCACCTTGAGACGGTGACGGCCTTCCCCATCTGTTCTTCTGTTAAATCTCCTGCTTTATATGCCTGATCATATAGAGCCAGCGCTTCATAAAGCATCTGGTTTCCCAATAAAAAGTCTATCAGAAAATTCCGGTTATCCTTTTTCTTAGCAAAAAAGGTAACATCGTCCTGTATTATTTTGTTTGCCGGGCTAAAACGCCAAAAGCCAATGGCCGTATCCATTCCGTCCCTCATGAGATCGGGACTGCTATATTCAAGGTCTAAAAGACGTTTTACGTTGGCCAGAAACTTATCGTAGTCTCCAATATAACGACAAAGTATGGAAATCCTGACCAATATCTCCTTTTGAAAATACTGATCATTCGTCGCTTTCAGGCTCTTTTCGTATGCCGCTATTGCTTCCTTGTACATGGAAAGCGACTCATAATAATGAGCAATCTTCAAGTCTATTGGTTTGAGCAAATAGCCGCTCACTGTCATGCCCACGAGAATGATAAAAAAAGTGGCTTGGAGAATATGCTTTCTTGAATACATTTATTGAAGATCCTCCCTGGCCCATTTCCATGAGATACCAAGGCGTTTTGCCTTTTTTTTGAACTCAAGCTTCTTGTCTTCAGACATTGGGGCATAATCCACGGCAAGAATCATTTTTTTGTCTCTTCTCAACATCTCCACTTTGTCAAGCAGCCACTCAGTGTTCGTGTCCATGTCCGTCCTTTCGGTCCAGCCCGAGTCCTCCTTTTGATAGAAAAGAGACTCTATAAATACGCCGCAAATGTCGTTCCTTATGTCATCATAGATGCCGAAGCCCCTGTTTATAATCATATTTCCAGGAATGCTCTTCTTTATCATTCGAATAAGACTTACGCCTTTGCTATAGATAAGCTCTCGCTTTTCGGGCAGTAGATTCCCAAGGATTTCAACATTATCCGCAGTATCCACAAAGACGTTTTCAAATCCCTTTGACCGCAAAAACTCAATTTCCTTTTTTATTACATCCTCCCATTCAGGAGATGAGATATCCACAAGAAATGCCGTCCAATCCGCAACCTTCCGCACAATAGCTTGCGGAGGAAGAAAGGAAAGATGACCGGAGTTCATCTCGATTTCACAAAGGGAGATATACGCAAACGCGCGAGATATATCCCCCTTCACTTGCGCATATGGAGATATGATATAGATATCATTATTCTTGTTTATCTCCACAAAGGGAAGATATGTGATTTCAAATCCTACCAAAAGAGGCATCACGATAAGTCCGAGATTAAAGAACCTGAATGGCTTTTTTAAAAATACCATACTCAAGACTGCCAAGCTTTAAATTCAAAACAATCAAAGAAAGAACCGAGGAAACCATACACGTTATCATGAAGCCCAAACCGTAATATTTCCAGCCAAGTTTTATGGAAACAACCGTACACACAATATTCAAAATAAAAAAAACAAGTGCCAGCCATAAAATGGAATCATAATCATCAAGAAATTGTATCAAAAGAATACAGAAAAACCAGAAGGCAAAAAATATAGTTCCTATCATAAGATAATGAAATACAAAGGGATTTGTCCATGGAAGGGGAATAATAGCTGTGGATACGAAGAAAAGCACCACCATAACAACACCGCCGTGCACGAGTAAAATGCGCAGCATAATATGCCTTACAGAATGAATAATGTTCACCTTTTCCATGGATAATTCCCGAAAAGGAAAATTGTTTAACAGCTTGAATATGAATAACCGGAAAGGATTTCTGATCTCCTTTTTTATGCCCCTGTATACTATGAAAGACGCTATCATCATCAGGCTAATAGCCACAAAAAATGGGAAGTCGTATTGAGGTGAATACCGGAAAAAGGGATCAACGGTGGATTCGCCCGCTGTTTTCGAATACCAGAAGATAGGCTTATCTATCCAGAAACCCAGGTTGACTAAAAATAAGGCCAGGCCAGGCTTATACGCCTTGGGACGTATAAAAAATTCCCAATCCATTCTTACCGATTCCCGCAGATACAGCTTCAGGATAAAGGCATATCCGCCTATAACGGGAGTGGTAATACCTGCAATAAAAATAAGGGTAAGCCCCTGGACATCGCTTGTGCCTGTGAGCAAAAGAAAACCGATGCTTATGCCCATGCCTGTCACGAACAGCCAAAAAGTAAGATGATCCTTTTCAAGGGAATTTAGTACACTGACAATGCACCACAGGAGTGATAGAAGGCTTGTAAGGACAACAAAGGTTATTTTGTAATTGGCAGTGACTGAAGACAAAGAAAAGATGACAGCAGATGAGATGCACATGGAAAAAGACCCCATAATGACAGATGATGCTATCAGGGCGTTGAAAATGGAATCAGTCCTTCTGAAAAAAAGTTCGTCTGCCAGAAAACGGTTGAGTACAGTATATACAGGAGATGAAATGATTAAAGAGAGACCCGTTGCATAGGTAATCACAAGAAAAAACAGCGTGGGGGACTTGCCGGTGGATAGATAAACCAGCAACCCCATCACAGCCAGGCAGGAAATGGTCATGAACCAGGGCCCGACCGCCTGGCTTGCCTGCTCGGTTTCCGTCATGAGAAAACGGGCAAGGTGTGGCCTTTTAATGTGTTTCTTCAGCAAGAATGAGATTCCCGCCATTGAGTTCCTCCTGATATATATTAAAATACTGCTTGATAATTAGGTCTTCCCTGTAGAGCCGCTCTATCCGCTTTATCCCGTTTTCCCCGAAATCGCTTGCCAGTTTCCTGTCCTCGAGTATCTTCACGGTAGCCGCGGCAATTGCCTGCACATCCCTTATTCTTGCTACAATTCCTGCAGGGCCTATGCTGTCGTCAATGCCATATACAAGCTCATTGCATGCTCCCACATCCGTTGTCACCACGGGAATTCCGCAGGTCATGGCCTCCATCACCACAAGAGGCATTGCCTCTTTAATGCTCGTCAAAACAAGGACATCCATCTTCTTGTAATAATCAAGGACATCCGCTATTCCGGTAAAAGTAATGGTTTCATTCAATCCAAGTATGTCAAGGAGTTCAGTGCATTCCGTGTAATACTCCGGCTGGTTATCGGTCGGCCCGATAATCCATGCCTCCACTTTTTGATACTCCTTTTTGACTATTGCCATTACCTGCAGGAATGTCTTGATATCTTTTACATTATCCACCCTTCCCACAAAGCCGACCATCCTGGGGTCTTTTGTGCAACGGCTGCACCTTGCCTCTTTAAAACGAGCGACTTCGATTCCATTCGGCACGACCATGATCTTCTCGGCCTTGGCCCCATATTCGACTTCAAGGTACTTATTCCCCTGAAAGAGTGTGATGATTCGGTCGCAGGAATTGTATTGCCATCGGCATATGGCCGAAAAAAAATCAATCCACATCTCTTTTAGGTAAGGGTCCTCCAGCCAGCCGGCCTTCAAGAGTTCCATCTCTCTTTCCTGAAGGTATATTCCATGTTCGGTGATAATCGATTTTTTCCCGTCAATGGCGGATTTCAGACATGCCAGCATGCCGGCATATCCCGTACCCGGCGCGTGATAAATCGTCGAGGCTGGTAGCTTTTGATAGAGGGAAAGTAATCGAAAAAGGATGAGATGAATACTGCGGTGGGCATAGAAATACTTCAAAAATCCCGCGCCCTCCCTCCTCTTCTCATAGACCCTTGTAAGAAGGGCAAATGCGGCTTCGTCCTCAAGAAAATTCCTGAAAATTCCAGGAGTTTCATTGTTGACAAGATCCCTTATAAGAGAAAGACTTCCTTCAGAAAGAACCCCTTTCCTCCAATCCTTCATGAGCTGATAGATGCTGTCGGAGATGCTCTGCCATTTTTTCCGTGAGAGCTTCGAAGAGGGATGTTTTTCTATTTCATCATAGTCAAACAAGACAAATTCCTGATATGACACGACGTTGTCGGGAAAGCTGTATTTCCGTTCCTCAGGCTTTTTTTCCTCGGGGATCAATGCTACTATGGAAAATGTAAACTCCTTCATTTTTTCCATGAGCCATTGAAGCCAGGAAGAAACTCCGCCGGTAACATACGGGTAGCTGCCTTCTACAACCAGGCAGATGTCTGAACCCTTTTCCATGTGTGTGCCGCCTCTTTGACTTTGTCGGGGATATATGCGCCTTCAGTCATTTCAATAGTTTCGTAAATGCGATTAAACGGATCAAGCTCCCCATGCGCCAGCGCGAGCTCAAACTCGTAAGGGATCCATTTTTGCATTTGCAATAGACAATCCCCTTTTTCATGCACTTCCTTATAGATATTTCTTGCCTCTGCAACCTCTCCCGCCTCGAGAAGGTACCTAACGCTCAAGAGGGCATTTTCTTCAGAATCTTCCAGCTCAAAAGCACGAACCGCCCAATGGCAGGCCTTTCCCTGATAAAATGGCTTCATGATGGAATCACACAGATCAAGGTAAGGAATTTCGTGGTAGAGATTTGCAAGCCTGCGCATTGTCCCGGCATCCGTGTTCTCTGCGCTCTCAACGGTATTGATGTCTGCAAGAATCCGATCGAGTTTTTTTGTAAGGATATCTATGGCCATAAGTACCATATTTTCACGAAAAGCGAGTCTTATGATATTTCGCAGAATTACCGCTTTCATGACCGTCCATTCCATCTCATCAATTCTCGAAATCAGTCTTAATGCCTGATCCGCATTGATTCCGCGAAGAAGAAAGGCCTCCAATACAGGGATTACCCGGCCTTCGTATTTCTTTTTCAGTACCGCAAGTATATCCTTGTCCACCCTGTCAAACATCTCAACCCGTACAGGATATAAAGGATACAGGCGAAAAAACAAAACGATACACAGAGAAATAACCGGCCCTGCCAAAGGGATAACAGCGAGAAAAACCAGAAACTTCATCAATGCCTCGGAGATCATTGTCTTACCAAGGGAATTATCGTGCTTTATCAATCCGTTGACTATCAGGTAAACGATCAGGATTGAGAGCCCGTAAGCAGACAGAAAAGAGAGCAGATCAGGCAAATCCGAGATTCCATTGATGAGGAAAAAATAGACTGTGACCTCCGTAATGCACCAGCAGCACAATAGTAATAGAGAGAAAAAGTTATAAATCATTAGTGACCCGTCTTGTCCGTGGCTTTAATTTCAAGTTGTGGCGCCACAACTTTTAATCTGTCAATAATGAAAGGAAGACTGCTTTCATCGGTCATGGACAGAAAAATGAGTATTTCTTCCTCATTAAGCATAAACATATCGTCATAGATTCTCAGGCCGGAGGATATTTTCCTCATATCCGCTTCGCTCATAATTCCCTTTATCCGCAAAAGAACAAATGGAAGCTTGTGTTTCTCGTGGCTGGATATGGTCTCATCAAGGACTTTTCGAGCAACAGACGGCTGATATACTGTAACAGAAGTAAATGCGCTCAGATGTTGAAGTTTTTCTCTGTAAAGACGTTTTTCCAGCAGATATCTTGTCCAAAAGGCTGTTAGCTTCAAAAGGCCTATAAGTTTCTCAGACATATTGATAAATCTGATCTCTTCGATCAGCAGGATATATATGAATTCGTTTGAAACAGAAAAAATCGGAACAGCCATAATAAGGCGCTGATCTATTTTCTTGGGAATGATTATCTCCCTTTCCTGCATCAAAACCCGCATGATTTCCGGCATTTCCTCACTCTTCCATTTCATATTTTCAGGCAGAGATGTAGCGCCAAAGGATGCGACCCTTTTGATGCCCACTTTCATATCAGGTTTGTAAAAGGCCGATTTTTCCACATGACAGTACGTGTAAAGAATATGAAGTATTTCGTTAAGAAATGTCTCGTGCTCTTCAATAATACCTATTCTTCGAATAGCCTGATACAGAATCCTGGGAGATTCCACTTCAGTCAAGACCTGCTCAAGCACATCCTGCAATCCCCTGTCTTTTTCAGACAGTTCAATGAGAAGTCTGTCCATGCGTTGTTGCATAACCGCATTGGCAAGGCTGGTCCGGGTTATCTTCTGCTCAATGGCAGTCCTTGCGATGCCTGTCAGGACAACACCCACAACCAAAAAACAGGCTTCCACGTAATGCAGGGAGAGGAAAACAAGCACCTCGCCTTTTACGACCAAAGAGATGATCGCACTGGCGCCGATGGCAGCAGCGGCAATGCCGTTTATGCCGTAATAGAGCGCAAAAATAAGGCTCAAAAATGAAACCAGCAAGTACACAAGGCCTTCGGAGATTATGCCCTGATGGTAAATAAGCCCAACTACCCCATAAGACAATATTACCTCAAAAAAGACTATAAACGGCTTCTTATCTATCTGTTTCATATCGCAATCCAATACCAAAAAGATTTATATAGACTTTCAGATAAATAATTTCACTGTGTTATCAGTCGTCGACGTATAACTAATACGCCTTCCTCCTTCTGGCCTTGTGAAATTAATTATCTGAAAGTCTATAGCTTACACCTACCAGCCCTAATACAGTATCTCAACGCCTACATTGGTCCTCCATTCCCCCTTTCCGGAAACCTCATCAAGACGATATTCAGCACCTCCCTTGAGGCCGACATCTCCGTGAATGCGGATATCAAAAGAGCATCCTGGAGATAAGGCAAGTCCTTCGTTATCTATGCCAAAGAGGTAGCCCATGCCTATCTTGAATGCAACGTGGCCGGAATAATACTCATCTGAAACAGGATATAACAAACCGAAGATGTACGAGGGCATATAAAGATGCTTGGCAATGTAAACCGTATCGTCATCGTCATCGTAATCCTCATGTCCCTCAATCACGAGCATATTAACTGTGTGATACAGCACTATCTTTTTAACAGATAGATGCTGGTTATGAGTGGCGCCGATATTAACTATATTCATACAACCCTGAGGATAATCTGAATACTCATATTGGAATGTTCCTGTCAACATATCAAAAAATTTATAATTAAAGCGAAGAAAACCGCCTTTTTTCAAGCTGAATTCATCCATCAGCGCAGTGAGTTCTCTTTCTACCTCGTTATAGTATCCTTTGATTTCCACATAAGATTTTTTTATTGGATTAAAGGTCGTTTTAAAACTTGCACCTGCATCGCCGTCATCAGTGATGGATAATAACAGCTCAACAGGAATTTTTCTGGAAAAACCACTCATGATGCCCACGGAAAAAAAATTTCCACTCTCACTACCGTTCATCCACAGATATGATGTCGTAAGCCGGTTGTTTTTGTATATGGGAATTTCGCCGGAAACAGAACTCCAGAGAATTGATCCATGTTCCTTTGAGTCCACGATCCCGGCATCTGCATTAATTCGGGGAGCATAGTGTCTTCTGATATTCGCTATTTTTTTTCGGGCAAGGTCTCTTTCATAGGGTGTATAATAAACCGACTCTTCCACCCCCCCTAGAATCCTTAATGACTTTCTCCATTGCCCTTCCATGAGATAGATATCTGCAATAAGAAGTTGATCATCCTTTGAATCCGCAAAGGGCTCTATTTCGGATATTGCCGTATCAAATTCTTCCATTTTTACAAGAATTTGGGCATTGAGGAGCGAAATACGTCTTTTGTCGTTGTCATTCAGGGCATTGATATCTTCAGGTCTTATCTTTTTCAGCAGGTTCCTGGATTCATCAAACCTCTCCATGCCGATAAGGAGTTCAACAAAATCAAGAACAAGGGGAATGGATTTGGGATGTTTTGCAATGGCGGCCTTGTAGCCTTCATACGCTTCGCTGAGCTGTCCCGATTCTTTAAGAATATGCAGGCTTTGTCTTTCTCCGATGTCTGCCATTGCAACTTGAAGAGAGAAAAATGTCTCTATGATCGAACAGATAAGAATGAATTTAAGGGTTTTTGACTTCACGAATTCCTTACCATTATGTAGATCCTCAAATAATTGAGTCACCGAGCTGTCGAGTTGTCGAGTAGCGGAACAACTATAGACTTTCAGATAATTAATTTCACAAGGCCAGAAGGAGGAAGGCGTATTAGTTATACGTCAACGACTGATAACGCAGTGAAATTATTTATCTGAAAGTCTATACTGACAATTCAACATGATGCATTGAGCGATCATAAAAAAGTACCCTTGAAATCAGCAGGCAAAAAATCATCTCTAAGTCTTTTCCAAACGAGTCGAAATTACTACTAAATGTGTCGAAATTACTACTAAATGATTTTCAGATTGATGTCAAGCGAGTTTAAAAAATAATATAAAATTACCCATCTATCTTGTAATTGGAATCATTTTAAGACATCGTTTTTCAAATGTGACTATATGTCTGTATCCAGCCGAAATAAGCAATGGCAATGCCTTGTCATAATACTGACCAACACTCTCAGGCTTATGAGCATCTGACCCAAGAGTAAAAAAAATCCCCTTTTCAAAACATTTTTCTATAATTTCTCTGGAAGGATAAGCCTCATTGACCGGATGATTATATCCGCTTGTATTAAGCTCCAATGATAAATTCTTCTTTTTTATCTTTGATAATATCTCATTTATTTCTTTATCAAAGGTTTTTAAAGGCCTCCTTCCAAATTTTTTCAACAAATCAAAATGACATATTATATCATAATAATTATAATCCAGCATTTTATCAAACTTTTCCAGGTAAAGGCCGTAAATGTAATCTGTGTCATTTTCTCCACGGCTCCATTGTGAACCATGACTTACTACGTTAATGCCATCAAGAAAATGCAGAGAGCTCCCAATAACATCAAATGAATACATCCCCACAATATCTCTGATAAAATCGGTATGCTCCGGACAAAAATCAACTTCCAGACCAGCTTTAACATTAATAATGTTCCGGTATTTATGTTTAAGAAGCTGAATTGCCTGAAAATAAAACGGGACCTCGCCGGGTGTCATAGAAAGCCTGTTTGCAGGCTCAGAAATAATCAGATGATCCAGAAAGCATATCTCTTTTAAGCCTATATCCACGGCTTTTTGTATGTATGCCTCTATTACACCTTCTGCATGGTTGCAAAGGGAGGTATGTACGTGATAATCAATCATATAAGTTCAAGGGGTTTACGGTTCACGGTT
>JAFDFV010000565.1 GCA_019309665.1 Deltaproteobacteria bacterium
CAGCTCATAGTTGCTGGAAACTCCGAGAGAGTAGTTCTCGGATGTACTGGTTAACGCTGATCCATTTTTAGTCCTTTGTTTGAAATGTGTGGCCCCGGCAGTACCAGTCAGGTCCGGATACCGGTCTGCACCAGCCTGAATTGCCATAGCTCTGGCCTGCATAAGCCTGGCCAATATCTGTTTTAAGTTCAAGTTGTTAGAGAGAGCCTCTTCAACAATTGCATTAAGCTCTGAATCATTAAATGTTTTCCACCACTTTTGTTCCGGTGCTGCATCGGTCGTAAACTCTGAAAATTTATCAGGAAGGCTTTTCCGCACACAGGGAATCGGTTCAGGGTTAAACAGTCTGCATGAGACCAAACCCAGAATAGAAGTTATGACTAAAATAATGAAAGGGCCTTTTAGGGACATTTTTTATATAATTTTAAGTTAGTGTAAAAACTTCAAAGATAGTAAGATTTATCACATAGTTGAAAAAGTTCAAGGTGAATTTTGATAAACCCCCAAGAATTTTCATTATTGCTCACCAGTTTGCTGGAATACCGCTGTTCCCAGGCAGAACTGCGTACAAGAACACGAACCCGCATTTTTTGTTCTTGACAAATAACAGGCATGTTGTCATTATATAAACCATACAAACCAGACATATTGCATGTATCAAATGGAGGAATGAGATGGCGCTTGTAAAGAAGACCATAGAACTGGATCAGGATCAGATTAACCGAATCAAGACGGCGCTGAAAGCAAAATCGGAAAAGGAGGCCATAAATGCCGTTTTAAAGCAATTTGACACCGATTTTCAGCTTGCAGAGGCAACCCTTATGGAGTCTGGAAGTTTTGATTTTGAGGAGGTCTAAGGGATGCAGGAAAAAGTCGTCTTTGATACGAACGTTTATATTGGGGTTTTCAACCAGGGTCTTTATAAAAATGAGATCAACGGATTCAACAAGATTATGTATCTGGTCCATCCTGTGCTCCATGAATTATGGATTGGAGCCAGGGAAAAACGGGAAATCAATCATCTTATCAATTTTGGGACCAAATTTATCCAATCAGGAAGACTTGTAGTCCCTTCATCCGCAACACAGGTTTTGATTGGCAGGGTATGTCAGAAGCTTCGTTCTTCCGGCAGGCTTGATCCGGCAAATCCTCGTATTTACAACGACGTCTCCATTGCATTGCTTGCAAGGCAGATAGGAGCGGTAGTTGTGACGACAAACATCTCCGATTTTAAAAAGATCCATCAGGTAGTTGATTTCAAATTCAGGAAGGAATGAAAGTCTCCCCCCCTTGCTCATGGTTTGTTAATATTGTTGACTATTTGCCGTGTGTCAGGATAACTAAATATGCTTCAGAATTTTGCTGTTTTCCAATTCTTTCTGCTCTTTGTTACTATTGTAATAATTAGAAGTTGTAATCATTCAAGGAAGAGAAACAAATAATTCAATAATTATTAATTCGAGGATGAAAATGTATCTAAAAACTTCATGCACACCGCGTGAGAGCGTTTTTAACAGGGACAGACGTGATGTTGTGCTGGATCTTTCAGATCTTATGGAGTCTAAAATTGATGCTGAAGATTTTTTTGAGGAAAATTTTATAACCTCAGGCATGAAGACCCTTTTGGAAAAAACATTCAGCAGGTTGGAAGGATCGATAGATCAAGCCTCTACATTTTTACTTGCCCAGGCAATGGGCGGAGGCAAGACGCATAATATGATAGCCTTGGGTTTGCTTGCCCAAGATCCCGAACTTCGCAGGAAAATACTGGGCAAAAACAGTCCTGGAGCAACACTTGGCAACGTAAGAGTAGTTGGCTTTACCGGAAGGCAGTCCGACGCATCCCTTGGAATATGGGGAGCAATTGCCGAGCAGTTGGGTAAAAAAGAGCTGTTCAATAATTATTATTCTCCTTTACAGTCTCCTGGTGTAACTGCGTGGATTAACCTGTTAAAAGGTGAGCCAGTGGTAATCATGCTGGATGAACTGCCTCCTTATCTGGAATATGCCAAATCCAGAGAGATTGGGAACAGCGATCTTGCGGTAGTTACAACAACAGCTCTTTCAAATCTTTTGATTGCGGTTAATAAAACGGAACTTTCCAATGTATGTGTTATTATATCCGATCTTACAGCCACATACGAGGGAGGAAGCGCGCAGATAAACAAAGCCCTTGAAAATCTCCAGAAAGAGACGAG
>JAFDFV010000224.1 GCA_019309665.1 Deltaproteobacteria bacterium
CGGTGTATTTAAATCATATTAGTGTGTTGAAATATAGGTATTCGTTCACGGTTAACAGTTTACGGTTAACGGTTAATTGGTTTAGGCATTTTTTTCTCCACCAGCGCCCCTACTATATATCCTGCGACAAGTGCCCCTGTAATTGTAAATAGCGTAAGTATAGCTACATATAAGCATCCAAAATACGAAATCATTATTGGCAGAAGAAACGGCTTTACAGCTCTGCTGTTCAGGAAAACGGCAATGGATGAACTTCCAGCCCCTTTTTCGTTTAATTCCTTGAGCATTGGATACCAGGCATAGATGGGTCCTGTAGAAATAATTCCTGCCGTCATTGATAGTATGATTCCCTTAATGCCGGCTTCTTTTCCCAGAAAACTCGCAATATATGCTGGTTTTAAAAAAAGATTCAGAACTATCATAAGAATAAAAACAAGGGATAGTGGGATAATTATATTGGAAAAAATAATGCCGCTGCTTTTGAGAGCAAGGAAAGCTCTGTCCGGCATAAATGCAAAAATAATTCCATATACTGCAATTACGGAAGCAGGAAAATAGATCATCCGCATGACACTTTGTTTGCGTGTAGTTCTGTTTGACATATTTATACACCAATAATAGTAAGAAACGTTACAGTAATAATCGCTATAATCAGGGACAAAGCAAAGGACACCGCATTCCTGACCAAAGCAAATCTTATGCCCAGAGCTGCCATCTCAGCCGGCAACTGTACTATTCCTACAGTAACCCATGAAATGATCAAGGCGGTTACCGCAAACAGGCTGATTCCATATTCCAGGAATTCTCCACCAATAATATAACTATTAATAGGACTGCCGGCAAAAATACTCCCCAAACTTGCCCCCAGGAGAGTATCTATTGCAATATTGCCTGAAAAAACAGAGGACAGGAGCTCTTTTGAGATAAATGAGCTAAATAGTCCGATGAGCAGCACCACACCGGTTAAAACAGGCAGAAGCCTGATAATCTGATTGACGGAATTGCTTAAAGCATGAATCAGAGTTGTCTTATCAATCTTATTAACGCCTGCTTCAAGGCCGGATTTAACTCCAGGCTGTCGCTGCAATTTGCCTTTTTTGTATATCTGCACAACCTCTCCAACCGTGCCGACAACTCCTGCAAGCACCTGTATGCCGTTTACTGTAAGGTGACCAATGGCAGTGGGGCTGCAGTAACCTGTTAAAACCGTATCAACTTTTTTGCTGATAACAAGCACAACAGCCTGAACACCGGAGCCCTGGTAAGTTGAAGCGCCAGGGTTTGCAACCGCCTCAAAATCCATTGTATCCCGATCAACAATTATAAAGTATTTAGAAGTCCCAAATCTGGATCCAACTTTTGCATTCAGATCCGGGCTGTCAGCAGAAACAGCAATTTTCAAGACAGCCTCCAGAGTTGTTTGTGAAATATTGATTAGTGAAGAACTAATCCTGACGGAAGAGTTTCACCAAAAATGGCATTTTCTTCACTTTTGGCCATTGGCACTACATCTTTTAAGTATTTTATATGAGGACCTGAAATATCATATTGATTCATCCAGTCTATGATGATGTCTATAATTGATGAATCAAGATCTCTCGTTCGATCACCGGTTTTGCGAGCCAGTTGAGCGATTGCCATACCAACCGGTTTTGGGTTGCGCCACGTCTTAGACAGTATTTCTTCAATCCAGAAAGATATTTCTTTGGGTGGTATTACCCTGTCAACAGGGCCATAAAGAAGTTCACGAGCACCTATTCGCGAAAGAGACCATAAATACTGGGGTTTGCATTTTTTGGGTTTAATCTCTGAGAGAAGCATACGTCCCCATTGAATCTTGTCTTTTACCAGGAGCCTTTCCATATTCGCAACCGCCATCCAGATTTCCAGACGCTCCTGGTGCGGCAGTCTGCTCTTTGTTCCTTTTCTATGCATTATAATGGGAGCAAGTTCCTGAATGAACTGTCTTTGCTGCCCTGCGCTAAGCCCCCCTGCCACTCTTCTCCACAATATCCACCATTCAGAACATACCTGTGCATTTCTTGAATGAATAGTACCATGCTTATGAATCTTCCATAAACTCTTTACCCGATACTCATCAAAACCATCTCCAAATCCCGGCCTCATACAAAATCCAATCAGATTAAGCCACCTGCTTTCATGTTCAGGCCCAAAAGTGCGAGTTTCAACAAGTTTAATCAGCTCGTCGGAAATTCTCCGAATAAATCCAAGCGGCCATCTTTCCCTGGATCTTCCGACTTTTTTTATTATAACCCTACTTAAATTTTTAAGCGCACTGCTATCTGTTCTGTCTGAAAAAATATTTCCAACATATGAAAGAACTTCATCCACAATAGAGTCTTCAAATATTTCTTTGTCAGTGATATCTACAGGTGTTAATGCGTCACGCAATTGAAACTGCATTTTCCAGCGATGATTGCTTGTCAGAGAACGGCACCATAGAGCGAGTGTGCCCATTTCAGTATAGTCTGATTCAATCCGAACGGGAATCCTTGTCTTAACGCCCTTTTTTCCATACTGAACAACTGTTTGTATGGGCGGAAGGCAAGTCAAAGAATCGTCTATCTCGACAAGGTCGCCGCATCTGTCTCCTGAACGAAAGCTTGAGCTGTAAATATCAAAACTAACCGGCTGATTTGCAAGAACCTCAAATTTTTTATCCTTCAGCTCAATAGTTGTGCCCTCCTCAAGACCGCGTTCTATTAGACAGACAGCAAGTTTTTTGTCACCTTTTTTTGACAGATCTTCAATACTATCTGACTCTTTTTTTGAAACACCGAGATAATAAGCTCTTGCACTTCCACTTCCAACCCGCACTCCCTTTCCAATCTTAACAAGGCCATAGTATGATGCACCAAGCGCAACAGAAAGATCAGGATCTGTATTTTCCAATACTCGAGGAAAATCAGAAGAAAAATCAGATTTTTTTTCATTATTCGACGTTCGATGTTGGACGTTCGATGTTGGACGTTCATCTTTTAATTTGTTCTTAAACCAGTAACGTATGGCTCCTCTTATTCTTTCTTGAATAACAGCGGGCTTTAATGATCCGCCATTAAAGAGGATAAGATCAGGAGCATGATCTTCCCTGTTTAACACTTTTATAACATCCTGTTTATGTTTATCCAGGAAATAACCCAGATGCCTTGTTATGGCCGGCTCCTGTTCATATGGAAGACCGAATTCAGTTATTCCTTCCCTGATATTTATTTTCTTTATGTCTTTTGGATCAGCAAGCGGGAAAAAACCTTCCAACACTGTTTTCTCAATCTCTTTATGCCCTAGTTCTGCTGAAAGCGTTCCCGCAATAAGCTTGCTGCCCTCCCCCATTAATGTAATTTTTTCTGATTTTGCATCTTGGTTTAAAATATTTTCCTTGGCCTTTCTGCACTGATGGCAAAGAGTTCTCCACCTGTCCCCGCTTAAAGATATCCTTTTTTTGGACAAACGCCGTTCTATATTGCTTGCAAGCGCAAGATCAACATTGTCACCTCCGAGGATTAAATGATCTCCAACCGCTATCCTCTCGAACCTGGGGCTTCCCTCAACCTCTCTCAAAGTTATCAATGTAAAATCAGTAGTCCCGCCCCCAACATCGCAGACAAGAATAAGCTCATTCGGATTTACAAATTTATTCCAATTATGCTCATGACGAATCAACCAGCTATAAAAAGCTGCAAGAGGTTCTTCCAGTAAAGTTACATTACTTAAACCCGCCATTGATGCAGCTTCAACTGTAAGATCACGTGCAACTTCATCAAATGAGGCAGGCACAGTTATAATTATTATCTGGTTTTCAAGATATAGATCCTCATCATCGCCTTTTGAGCTGTTCCACGCTTTTTTTATATGTTTCAGATATGATGCGGTAGCCTCAACAGGTGAAATTTTAAATACCTCATCACCTGCTCCCCAGGGAAGAATCCGGGCTTTTCTATCCACATTACTGTGGCAAAGCCAGCTTTTTGCAGATGATACAAGTCTGCCCGGTACTTTTGCCCCATGATCTCTTGCAAAAGC
>JAFDFV010000225.1 GCA_019309665.1 Deltaproteobacteria bacterium
GCAGAAAACCGGGCACAACGGCAGATTCCTATGAAAATGCAGGACTGGGGTCAATTTCTCCATAGCTTCTTGGAATTATCCAGCTACCCGATACTACAGGATAAAGGTAAAGTCTCCGCATTGGAAGCGAAGCTAAAAGCCGGGCAGGAATATGAAGAATATCGGGTAATACAGGATAAGAATTACATCTCCGATTTTGACAAGGAGATAAAACGCATCAAGGGGGAAAAAGATGACGCCAAATAAAATCACCGAATCCGCCATAGAACAGTTCGCAATCGAACTACTCGAAAAACAGGGATACCACTACGTTTACGCTCCCGACATTGCCCCGGACAGCGACACCCCGGAACGGAGCCGATTTGAAGATGTCCTCTTATTAGAGCGCATACGAAAAGCAGTTGGCAGGATCAATTCCAGTATTCCGGCAGATGTGAGGGAAGATGCCATCAAGCAGATACAGCGCCTTAACTCTCCCGAACTGATCGCCAACAATGAAGCATTTCACCGAATGCTGACCGAGGGCATAAAGGTAAGCTATCGCAAAGACGGTGCAGAACGGGGCGATCTGGTCTGGCTGATAGATTTTAAAAATCCCGAGAATAACGAATTTCTTGTAACCAACCAATTCACAGTCATAGAAAACGAGGTGAACAAGCGACCTGATGCAATCCTTTTTGTGAACGGCTTGCCCCTCGTGGTCATAGAACTTAAAAATCCCGCTGATGAGAACGCAACCGTAAAATCTGCATTCAATCAGTTGCAGACCTACAAACAGGCAATACCCGGTCTTTTCACCTACAATGGCTTCATGGTAATCTCCGATGGTCTGGAGGCAAAAGCAGGCGCCCTCTCCGCCGGTTTCAGCAGGTTCATGGCATGGAAATCATCTGACGGCAAAACTGAAGCGCCGCATCTGACAGGGCAAATGGAAACGCTGATCAAAGGGATGTTGAGCGAACGAACCCTCCTGGACCTTATCCGACATTTTATCGTCTTTGACAAATCGAAAAAGGAAGACAGGGGAACAGGTGTTACATCAATCCAGACCACTAAAAAATTGGCTGCGTATCATCAATACTATGCTGTGAATAAAGCCGTAGAATCTACTTTGCGGGCATCAGGCTATTTCGTTGACAAAAACGGAACATTCCATGGTTCCCCTGTGACGGAACCTCCCGAAAGCTACGGTCTAACCAGTGTAGGTGCCCAACCGGCAGGGGACCGCAAAGGTGGAGTTGTATGGCATACGCAAGGAAGCGGCAAATCCTTGTCGATGGTGTTTTTCACAGGTAAAATCGTTCTCACCATGGATAATCCGACCATACTGGTAATCACAGACAGAAATGATCTGGACGACCAGTTGTTTGACACCTTTGCCGCGTCAAAGCAACTTCTCAGGCAGGATCCGGTCCAGGCGAAGAGCAGGGAGCACTTGAAAGAACTGCTGAACGTCGCATCGGGCGGAGTTGTATTTACCACCATCCAGAAGTTCCAGCCCGAAGAAGGGAATGTTTACCCGATGCTTTCAGACAGGAGGAATATCATTGTAATTGCCGATGAAGCTCACCGGACGCAGTACGGATTCAAGGCAAAAACCATCGATGCAAAAGATGGGCAGGGAAACGTAATCGGAAAAAGGATCGTTTATGGATTTGCGAAGTATACGCGCGACGCCCTGCCCAATGCAACATACCTTGGCTTCACCGGCACACCCATCGAAAAGACAGACGTGAACACGCCCGCTGTTTTTGGCAATTACGTTGATGTTTACGACATCTCCCATGCGGTCGAGGATGGTGCAACGGTGAGGATCTATTACGAAAGCAGACTGGCAAAAATCGCTCTCAGTAAGGAAGGCAAAAAACTGGTTGCCGAACTGGATGAGGAATTAGAAAAAGAAGACCTCGCCGAGACACAAAAAGCCAAGGCAAAGTGGACACAGCTTGAAGCTTTGATTGGCAGCGAAGACCGGATAAGACAGGTTGCACAGGACATTGTAACCCATTTTGAGCAGCGCCAGGAAGTGTTTGAGGGTAAGGGGATGATCGTGGCAATGTCAAGAAGGATAGCAGCCAACCTGTATGGCGAAATTGTTAAAATCAAACCCGAATGGCACAACGACGATCTTAAAAAAGGCGTCATCAAGGTGGTAATGACCTCGGCATCTTCGGATGGTCCAAAGATCTCAAAACACCATACCACCAAAGATCAGAGACGAGTCCTGGCAGAAAGAATGAAGGACACAGAAGACGAATTATCGTTAGTGATTGTGCGGGATATGTGGCTAACCGGTTTTGATGTTCCTTCGCTGCATACGATGTATATTGATAAACCCATGAAAGGTCATACTCTTATGCAGGCAATTGCCCGGGTGAACAGGGTCTATAAAGACAAGCCCGGTGGCTTAGTGGTTGATTATCTCGGGATCGCCTCCGATCTGAAAGAAGCCCTATCATTCTATTCTGACAGCGGAGGAAAAGGCGATCCTGCGGTTCTTCAGGAACAGGCGGTTCAGTTGATGCTTGAGAAACTCGAAATTGTTTCCCAGATGTTTTATGGATTTCCTTATGAACATTATTTTACTGCGGATACCTCAACAAAGCTATCAATAATACTCGCTGCGGAGGAGCACATACTTGGCATTGAAAACGGGAAGAAACGGTATGTTGATGAAGTGACCGCATTATCAAGAGCGTTCTCCATAGCCATTCCGCACGAGCAGGCAATGGATGTAAAGGATGAAGTCTCGTTCTATCAGGCTATAAAAGCCAGACTTGTAAAGTTTGACAGCACTGGAATAGGTAAAACCGACGAAGAAATTGAAACCGCAATCAGGCAAGTTATCGATAAAGCCCTCGTAACTGAACAGGTGATAGACGTTTTCGATGCTGCGGGCATTAAGAAACCGGATATTTCCATACTATCAGAGGATTTCCTTTTAGAAGTCCGGAACATGGAACATAAAAACATTGCTCTGGAAGTTCTCAAAAAGCTTCTTAACGATGAAATAAAATCCAGGATGAAAAAGAACATGGTTCAAAGCAGATCGTTGATGGAAATGCTGGAAGATTCCATCAAAAAATATCACAACAAGGTTGTTACAGCGGCAGAAGTTATTGACGAACTGATCGAGCTTGGTAAAGAGATAAAGAGGATGGACAAAGAGCCACAGGAGATGGGGTTGTCAGAATTTGAATATGCTTTTTATACGGCAATTGCAGATAATGCCAGTGCAAGAGAATTGATGCAAAAAGAAAAGTTGCGGGAATTGGCTGTTGTTTTATTTGAGAAGGTGAAACAAAACGCATCAATCGACTGGACGATAAAAGAAAGCGTCAGGGCAAAATTAAAAGTAATTGTAAAACGGACTTTAAGACAATATGGTTATCCTCCGGATATGCAGGCACTCGCAACAGAAACAGTATTAAAACAGGCGGAATTAATAGCAGATGAAATAATAAAGAGGGGATGATACGATTAAAACACAGACACTTTTATTTGAAGAGATGAGAATAGAAGATTACATTAAGGAAAATTTTGAGGTATATGACAGATTCACATTTGATTCCCTCTTTAGAAATTTGTTAAAAGGTGGATACGATCACGAAGAAGCAAAAGACATAATAATTCATAATTGCGCTTTAAGTACTTTAGTACTACAAGAAAGAATTTATAACGGTTACTACTTGAAAATTTCTGTTAATGAAATAATATCTGACGACCTACTCGAATTAAAAAATGAAATTTTCAATGAATATTTCAAAGCTTCGCTCCGCGTTTTGGTAGACACGCTACGCTTGCGCCGGAAAGGGCCTGGATTTATAGACACAAGGACTTGATAACAATGCCTGACATAACACTGATCTGGGACTGCGAACTGCTCTTCGAGAAACTCTTCGTTGAGCATGGGATCTCGTACCAGCGCACCCCGTCAAGCGCGATCGGAACCCCGTTCCTGCCACGATCCCGGGTCATGATCGTCCCGACAGGATTTGCAAATCCGCAGTACACCAAAATATTGCGCGGCATC
>JAFDFV010000226.1 GCA_019309665.1 Deltaproteobacteria bacterium
GTATAAATAATGACAAGTTCAACAAACAAAACAGATATTAAAGAGTTAACCGGAGAACAACTGGCTTCATGGCTTGAAGATCGTGACATAGAGAATTATCGCGCAGGACAGATCCTTAAATGGATTTACAATCGCGAGGCAGACACATTTGATATAATGACAAATCTTGGGAAAGAGATCAGAAAACTGCTTTCCCTTAATTTTACTATTAACCGACTTGATATAATTCAAATTGAAAGATCGCAGGATGGTTCCAGAAAGTACCTTTTTAGACTTGAAGACGGAAATCATATTGAGAGCGTGCTGATCCCGGAAAAGGATCATTATACACTTTGCATATCAAGTCAGGTGGGCTGCGCACAGGGTTGCAGATTTTGTCTTACCGCAAAAGGCGGTTTTGTGCGCAATTTATCAAAAAGTGAAATAGTAGCTCAGGTACGAGACATCTTAAAAGATCAAATTAGTTCAAAACGCATTACAAATATTGTTTTTATGGGAATGGGAGAACCTCTGGCTAATCTTCAAAATGTTATAAAAGCTATTCACACTATTACTGAAGCTGATTTTGGACTTGGATTTTCGAGCCGCAGAGTTACGGTTTCAACAGCGGGTCTTGTATCAAAGCTTTCTGCCCTGGGGAATGAAACAAGGGTTAACCTTGCAGTATCATTAAACGCAACAGATAATAAAACTCGTGACTTTCTTATGCCTGTAAACAAGAAATATCCAATAGAAGAGTTGCTTGATGCATGCCGCAGGTATAATTTAAGACCGGGCAGCAAAATAACGTTCGAATATATTCTGATAAAGGGAATAAATGATTCAGCAGAGAATGCAAACCAGCTTGCTGAGCTGCTGAAAGAGATACGCTCAAAAATTAATCTTATACCCTTTAATGAACACGAGGGCAGTGACTTCAAGCGACCGGAAGAATCAGTAATAAGTAACTTTAGGGAAATTCTGAATAGAAAGGGCTGTACTACTATGGTCCGCCGCAGCAAGGGCGAGGATATATCGGCAGCATGCGGACAGCTCAGCGCAAAAGTGAAAATATAAGTGCCTAAAGTGAGCTAAAGTATATTAAAGTGCCTAAAGTTATGGTACGCCTTCGGCGTGCTAATTGATAACTCATTACCACAGAAGTTTGCTCCAATTGTGTATTAATGATTTAAGAAACATATATCAACTGGCAGAATTCATTAACTTTAGGCACTTAATTGCCCACTGCCTCTGGTTGTCAACATGTTGATTTTGAGTTTTCAAATTTTTGATACTATTGAATTATGGCCTATATCAGGAGTTCTTTGACTTCTGTTGGAGATATTGCTGTTACTTTTATTATTTCACTTCCGCACGAGTTAACAACGTGCGCATCAACTTTTGTATCGTCCGGTGCTTTGCTGTAACCGGCGCAGATTGATGCCGCCTTTATGATAATGTCTTTACTTGCTCTGTGCGGTATTAGAACTATCGGGCCTGGGAAATTTTTTACTTTTATAACAGTATCCGTAGATGGATTGTGGTATTTTATTATTTTTTCGTTATCCTGTTTGGTACGTCCTATAATTAGTTTTGTATTATTGTCAAAACGAAGATGTCTGCCATACTTCAACAGATGCAGTTCTTTTTCTGTGTATGTGCTCTGGTGTCCCAAAAGATCCTTGAGGCGGGCTGAATATCCTTTATCAGTAAGAAGACAGCCTCCTGCCGGATTAGGATATTCTGTAATACCGAATTTTTCAGCAAGTTTTATCTGGGGCTTGCGTGATCTTCCGGAAATATCGAGCAGCAGCTCTCTGTTTACGAGACCTTCTTTTTCAGGAATGGTTAAAGGCAGCCTTTTGGCGCTCAAAGGCCGAAGTATATAGCCGTCAATGTCCGAATGTTTCTCCACATAACGGAGAGATGGTTTAGTCTGAGACATGGGGCGCTGTCCAAGCACTTCGCCGCTGAAAACAAAATCAAAGCCTTTGTTTTTCATTATTGTGCCTGCAAGTCTGAACATCAGAGCATGGCAGTCCATGCAGGGATTCATATGCTTCCCGTATCCGCATGGGGGGTTTTTCAGCATTTCAAGATAGACCTGGGTGATGTTTTTTATTGTTACAGGTATTTTTGTTTTGTATGCAGCCTGCCGTGCCTTTGCTGATGAGAAAAATGGTGTTTCAAAAGATATCCATTCAACCTCTATACCCTGATCGCGCAGAATCAGCGCCGACAGGATGCTGTCCAAACCACCTGAGCTTAGACCCAATGCACGAACTTTTTTTAAAGATAATGTCATAACAATACAAGATAGTGATGAATATTAAAACACGTTCAGATAAGATTCGTAAGATACTAAGAATGACCTTTCCAAATGTCAAGACACAGCTTAAGCACAGTGATCCCTTTGAGCTTCTTGTGGCAACCATGCTTTCCGCCCAGTGTACAGATAAACAGGTTAATTCAGTAACAAAAGAATTATTTAAAAAACTGAAAACTCCTTACGATTTCGCCAATGCCTCCAATAAGACAATTGAGGAACTGATCCGTCCAACCGGTTTTTTCAGAAACAAGGCAAAGAATATCAAAAACAGTTCGAGGATATTGATTGAGAAACACAAAGGCAATGTCCCTGACTCATTGGATGAATTGATAAAACTGCCGGGGGTAGGGCGCAAAACAGCAAATGTTGTTTTGGGCAGTGCTTTTGGAATTCCGGGGATAGCTGTGGATACTCATGTGGCAAGGATTTCAAAAAGACTTGGCCTGACGGAAAACATAGACCCTGTTAAAATTGAGTTTGATCTTATGAAACTAATTCCCAAAAAGGACTGGAGCGACTTTTCATTGCAGCTTGTTTATTTTGGACGAGCTGTTTGCAAGGCAAGAAAGCCAAGTTGTAAAGTCTGTCCATTGACTGATAAATGTCAATATTTCACCAGTGCCCCTTAGCTCTATAAGTTTCCTTAAGTTCTAAAATTCTTGCTTTTTCATGAGAAACAAGGTCATATTTATATACAATTGAAATCAAGAAATAATCTATTACTATCAAATATCATTGATTTATTTCTTAACAATTTAGATTGTTCGCTATCAAAATAATAAATTTCGGGCATTAGTAAACAAATGAAATATAAAATTGGATTCAAACCAAGAGCTTTGAAAGATTGCAGGAAAATCTCCAAGCCTCAATTAGCACATATTTTAAAGCAGATTGAAAAGATGTCGGGTGGGCTAAAAGGAGATGTAAAACGTTTAACAAATTTTACTCAAGAATATCGATTAAGAGTAGGCGATTACAGAATCCTTTTTGAAATAGAGGAAGAAAAATTAATCATTTATCGGATTCGCCATCGTAAAGATGCCTATAAATAAAGGAGGGTCATTATGATCTCAATAAATCCGCAAATACTCGAAAAAAATGGCAAAAAAGAATTTGCGATTCTTCCATACGAAGACTTTTTAAAAATGCAGGAAGAACTCGAATGTTATAATGATCTTCGTATCCTGCGTGAAGCAAAACAAGAAGAACAAAATGCTTCCTCAGTTAGCCTTGAAGAAGCTAAAAATATATTGAACATAAAATAGCGAACAAGCCGCTACCTGATGCCAAAAGCCGGGGCGCTTTAGAAATTGTGGGGTTTTTCTCGTTCCCAGGCTCTGCCTGGAAACGAGGGCTGAACTTCGGGTAAAACTGCTCCGGAAATTGAGAAGGCTACCCAAGAAATCAAAAAAAAGCTCAATTTAGGTTTAAGGCTGGGAAACAAAAAAGGGCTTAGAAAATTATCTAAGCCCTTGATATCATTCTGGTAGCGGGGAGAGGATTTGAACCTCTGACCTTCGGGTTATGAGCCCGACGAGCTACCATACTGCTCCACCCCGCATCAATGAAAAAAACAAAATAGATATATTAAGAAAGAATGTCAAGCTGTTTTTTTAGCATTTAATAACTGTTCAAACACCTTCTTGAAACGCTCAATGTCTTCCCGTCTGTCTTTATTATTATGTTTTTGCTTATAAAGCACGTACTTAGTCCGGCTGGTGTGGTCTTTGGAATCTTAAAGCATTTTGCGAGAAATTTAATACACATTTTGTTGGCGGCTCCATCTATCGGAGGAGCTGTGAGCTTGATTTTAATTGCATCGCCGTAAATTCCCGTGATCATATTTTTTGAAGACTTTGGTTGAACAAAGACCTTAAAAAATATGCCTTGCGGTTTTTCCTGCAAAAATAACATATTGTTTTTCAAAGATCTCTCTTGATATTGTTAATTATAGTGGTCGATGAAATGTTTTCTATTACAGGAATAAGGGCAATTTTTCCGCCATAGTGTTCGACAAATTCGTGCCCAAAAACTTCTTCAGAACTATAATTGCTGCCCTTTGTCAGTATATCGGGCTGTATGATTTGAATAAGTTTTTCAAGTTCGTTTGAAGAAAAGACTACAACATAATCAATGCTGTCAAGTGCGCCAAGCATTCTGACGCGCTCACTTTCACAAATTACAGGTCTTCCCGGCCCCTTAAGCGATTTCACTGAATAATCATCGTCAATGGCAACTATAAGAATGTCGCCAAGCTGTTTTGAAGCAGAAAAAAGCATGATATGGCCTGCGTGCAACACGTCAAAACAGCCGTTAGTCAAAACAATCTTTTTGCCGTTTTTTTTTAATTTTTTTGTTAATGATTCAAGTTCCGTTAATGTTTTTTGTTTAAATATAGTGTAATCAGAATAGGGCGTTAAAGCTGAGGCAAGTTCTTTGCTTGAAACAGTGGCGGTTCCAACTTTGCCTACGACAATTCCGGCAGCGGTGTTTGCTATGGCTGCGCTGTCTTTTAATGATGCTCCTGATGCCAATGCGAGTCCTATAACAGCGAGTACAGTATCTCCTGCCCCTGAAACGTCATAGACCTGCCTGGCTTTCGCGCTGATTTTATAAGGTTTTTTGTTTTTTTCAAAAAGAATCATACCGTCCTTGCCGCATGTGATAAGCAGGTTATCTATGCGAACAGTATCAAGGATTTTATTTCCAGCTTCTATGAGAGCTGATTCGTCTGAAATTTCAGTTCCAGCGGCAAGTGCTGCTTCTTTTCTGTTTGGAGTAAGCAATGATACACCTGAATATTTAGAAAAATCGAGTCCTTTTGGATCAGCAATCGTTATTTTTTTGTGCTTTTCAGCAGATTCGATCAGTTTTGAAAGCAAGGAGTTTGTGATAAGTCCTTTCCCGTAATCGGAAATAAGAACCAGGTCAGCAGAGGAAACTTTTTTTTCAATAAATCCTGCAAGGAGTTCAAAAGTTCTGGCTGATATTTCTTTTTTTGTTTCCCTGTCGATTCTAAGCACATGCTGATTTGCGGCAATAATTCTTGTTTTTCTTGTAGTCGGCCTGTCTGGTTCCTGAACAACGCCTGTTGTATCGACCCCTATCTCATTTAACTTTTTCAGCAACAGGTTGCCGTGCCTGTCTGTGCCGGTTATGCCTATCACTGACACTTTTGCGCCAAGTTCAACAAGATTATTTACAACATTGCCGGACCCGCCTAAGGTATAATTTTCATTTTTGACCGATACTACCTGGACAGGTGCTTCAGGTGATATCCGGTCAACATCTCCCCATAAATATTCATCGATCATCAAATCTCCGACAACGAGGATTTTGCATTTATTGAATTTTGTTAAGTATGTATTCATAAAACCCATTATGTTTGAGATGTATTATAAACTAGCGCCGTTCGGTGCGGACTATAAGTGCCTAAAGTGAGCTAAAGTATATTAAAATGCCTAAAGTTGTGGTACGCCTTCGGCGTGCTAATCAATAACCCAAAACTAAAGGGAGTTTTTTATTGAGCCCTAAGGAACATATATAGAATGGCAGAATACCTTAACTTTAGGCATTTTAGGCACTTTAATATACTTTAGGCACTTTTTGCAATAAGTTCCGTTAATAGTTCAGGAGGACGAACCACTCGGCCGTTGCGGTCAGTAAAGGCATGTCTGGTTTTTCCTTTTGCAAGTATTGTATTTCCTTGTTCATTTAATATGAGATAATTAAACTTCATACTGGCTTTAACGCTTGTGTCTAAAGAAGTTTTTATTATCAGAACATCATCGTAATGTGCAGAGTATAAATACTTGCAATAGACCTCTGAGACAGGCAGAAAAATTCCCTTTTCTTCAATTTCTTTGTAAGTAAGTCCCAGATATCTGAAAAATTCTGTGCGACCCATTTCAAACCAGCGCAAGTAATTTGAATAATAGGCAACACCCATCTTGTCCGTATCACCGTAAATTACACGGTATGTTATTTTATGGGTTATCATACTTCCACCTTCAGCCTATCCACCTGCGTAGTTATATAATTTTTTGGATAATGTTTTTTAATTCTTTATATGAATATGATGCAGTAAGTTCGGGGAACTCATTTTTTATGTTATCCGGCGGCCGGAAAAAAATGCCTGTATCAGCTTCTTTGAGCATGGAAACATCGTTATATGAGTCGCCGACAGCTATTGTTCTGTAATTAAGGTTTCTTAGAGATAGTATCGTTTGCCGCTTGCCGTCTTGCAGGCGCAGGGTGTACCCATTAATTGAGCCGTCAGAATGTATTTGCAAAGAATTACAAAAAAGTGTCGGCCATCCAAGTTTTTTCATTAAAGGTCCTGCGAATTGAACAAATGTATCTGAAGCAATTATCACCGGGACGCATGATCGGAGCCATTCAAGAAATTCCACTGCACCTTCAAGCGGTTCCATGGAATCTATAACCTCTTTAATATCATCTATTTTCAGGCCATGTTTATGAAGAATGGAAAGTCTTTTTTTCATCAATACATCATAATCAGGTATATC
>JAFDFV010000227.1 GCA_019309665.1 Deltaproteobacteria bacterium
AGTGTGAAGAGCGGCTCTGTTTTCAGAAATATTTATCTTTTCGCCATTCATCATTGAAATAAACTGCTCTTTTAGTTTTCTTGCTTCTGCCAGTTCAAAAAGCAGACTCATGGCTTTCTCATCTACTCTCTGACGGGAAAAATCGTAGAAAAGACCATTGCATTTTAAAGAGAATTTTTCGAGCCGGTCATTTTCTTTGATCAGATATTTTAAATGCCTGTCAGGCAGGCTAAAGTTTTCAGCATGTTGCTTCAGACTCTTCCATGCGGGAATGCTGTTTAGATTTAATCTTCCAGACATTTATATACATCCTTTATAATTCTGTCGGAGATGTTTGCCATTGCTTTGCTCATCGCTTCCGCAAGAGCCTGAGGATTCTTCCTTCTGCAAGGTTCTATGGCACTGTATCGTTTTTGCATAAGCACGCTTTTGCTGATATCCGGCTCATCTTTTGACATAAGTGTGATGTTTATGGAAAGAACTGCTTTCCACTCTTTATCATTATCTTGCTCAAAAAACTCATCAACTGTTCCGTTAATTATATGTGTTGATGAATAGCTGCTGTTTGAACTAAATGCGGTGCTGAAAAGGGAGGAACGTTTTATATCCCTTGTCAGATAATAAGATACAAGATCGCCTGGGTTTGCCATCCATTTATGGTAAATATAGGCATTTCTTTTAAACTTTTTTTGACTGTATATTATCCTGTTTGAGTCGTATAAAGGAGCTACATTAAAGCGCTCTATATAAATAACAAATGGAAGTGATTTTAGATTTGCTGTTTCAGGAGGATCATATTCCAGTGTGTAATAACTAATTTTTTTGTTTGGCTGCTGTGTTAGATTCAGACAACCACATGCAAGCAGGGCGGAAAGGATAATCAAATAAATAATTTTTTTTGAATAATTCATTTTAGTTAACCGGTTCCACATTTTTTTCAGAGGGTGGTTCTCCGAAGATAATTTGTGAAGGCTGATCAGATATAAGCTCTAAAAGCCTGTTCATATTATAACTTGCTTTTTCTAAATTTTGCAAAGTTGTAAGAACCTGACGCTGTAAAGTTGAAAGTTTTACATCTGCATCTTTAACAAGTTCTGATCCATCATCCATTAAAGTATCTGCGTGTTTCATAGTATTTTTAAAATTGTAAATAGCTTCTGTAAATTCCTTTTTGTTTTCTTCAACAATACTATCAATACCGGAAAGTGTTTTATCGGCATTTACAGCAAAATTATCAAATGATGAACCGGCGCTGCCAATGGATTTCATTACGTTGTCCCATTTTTTTGTGTCCAGTATTATTTCTACCTTATCAAGGGATGATCTGATATCAGATGATATTTTTTTGATTTGGGAATCCTCGACAGTTTTGCTTATCGTGTCAAGCATGGTTTTAAACTTAGCCGTTATTCCTTGTAAGTCTAGAGCGTTGATCTGATTCAGTACATTATCTATACCTTTTATAATCTGACTTATGTTAGATGGTTTTGTAGCAATAACAGGATATTCTGAAGGAAAATTTATTTCAGGTGAAAGGTCGGGTTCGTCATCCTTTTTTCGTTCAAGCTCAATAAACATTATACCGGTAATACCTACTGACTTTAACTCGGCAACTATGTCTTCACTATGATCTTCCGGTTTTATGCCGGATTCAATTTTTAATATTACCTTAATCAAAGTTGCGTCAGGTGCAACGACTATATTATCAACCCGTCCTATGGATACTCCTCTGTATTTAACAGGGGAATCCTTTGCAAGACCCTGGACCGATTCATCAAAGTAAGCGATATAATACTGACCTTTTTCAAGATAATGGGATTTCCCAAGCCATATTATTGTAACTACAGCTATGGCTAATCCTGTTATTACAAAAAGACCGACAGTAAATTTGGTTTTAATAGAAGCCATTGTTATATCCTGATTTTTGCTTTGCGATTGAAGAACTGCCTGACGGATACATTTTTACTATGATCTTTCAGATATCTGGGATCCCCTTCAGCAATTATACTTTTTGTTGTTTTATCAAGCATAATTATGCGTTGCGCAACGTTTAATATGCTGTCAAGCGCATGGGTAACAATAACCATTGTAGTACCGATGCTTTTATTGATTAATAAAATCAATTCATCAATTTCTGCAGAACTGACAGGATCAAGTCCGGCTGTTGGTTCATCAAGAAAAAGAATTTTTGGATTAAGCGCCAGAGCCCTTGCCAGGCCGGCTCTTTTTTTCATTCCTCCGCTAATTTTTGACGGCAGGTAATCTTCATACCCTTGAAGATTAACCATACAAAGTTTCATCCTGACTAAATTTATTATAGAGCTTTTTGAAAGATCAGAATATTCTTTAATAGGAAGAGCTATATTTTCAGATAGGGTCATTGATCCGAACAGAGCGCTGCTTTGAAATAAAACTCCTATTTTTTTTAGTACATTATAGTATAAACCATCACTTGATGTAATATTTTCGCCATCGATTATTATATTTCCTAAGAAAGGTTTATCGAGTCCGATCATATGTCTTAGCAAGGTTGATTTTCCACATCCACTGCTGCCAAGGACTACCAGTATTTCTCCTTCAAAGACATCAAAGCTTATATTGTCAAGGATTACATCATCTCCGTATTGTGCAGTAAGATTTTTTACTTTTATGATAGCTTGTTTTTTCATGTGTTACCAGTAACTGCGAAGTACGGCAAAAATTGAATCAAAAAGTATTATCAGAAAAATACTGCTGACAACAGCCGATGTTGCAGCGTTGCCGACAGAATCAGCGCCACCTCTTGTCTGAAATCCTCTCAAACATCCTATCCATGCTATAAGAGCCGCAAATACGAAACTTTTACCCAGGCCCCACATTACTTCAAATAGCGTAAGTGTTTCCATTGTTTGATTTATATAGGATGTTGTGCTCAGATCAAGCATAAAGACTCCCACCATGAGCCCTCCTGAAATTGCAAATAGATCTGAAAAAAGAGTTAATATAGGAACAACAATAATGCACGCTATGATTCTGGGAACGGCCAGAAATATTGTCGTGTTAAATCCCATAGTAAAAAGAGCATCGATTTCTTCTGAAATCTTCATAGTACCAATTTCTGCAGCAAAGGCAGAGCCGGATCTTCCAGCCACGACAATTGCCGTCATAATAGGTCCAAGTTCTGATACCATAGCAATAGATACCAGCGAGGCAACATATATGTTTGCCCCGAATTGCTGCAGTTGAAGGGATGACGTAAATGCCATGACAAGGCCGAGCAGAAAGCTGATGAGTGCAACTATAGGGAGTGCATCCACACCGGTTTTTTTCATATATGTTATAGTGTCATCTATACGCAAGTCTTTAGGATGAAGACAGACATGAATAAAAGACAGAATAACAGAGCCCAGAAAGGAAATGAAAAATCTTATATTGTCAGTATTTTGTATGGCTGATTCACCAAGATGTACGAGGATATTTGGCCGGGTATATTTTTTCAGAGGCATGAAATATTCATTAGATTCAAAATTAACTAATGAAAGAATTCCTTTTATATTGTCTTTGACATTAACAATACTGAATTTTCCCTTTTGCTCAGCCACGAGGCGTTTTGTTTCAAGAAGAACAAGTGCCCCAAAATCATCAAGATAATCTACCTTGCCAAGGTCTATTACCAAAGAAGAAAGGGCATTGCCCTTTATAGCAGGAGTAAGTTCTTTAAGAAGGTAGGCCGAGTTTTTAATATCGATTTTACCCTTTAAGAGGATTAAAATTTGTCCTTTTTCTTTTTCAGAGATTTCATAAAAGCGGGATGATAATTGCTTTGATTTTGTCATATCTTTAATATTGATCGGTTGATGCTTTTATGCTTTGCAGATCAAATGCTTTTTGTGCAAGATCTTACTCCAGATAAAATTGTTTGTATTTTATCCAGGGCAGGGCAATCATCAATACATTTAGGGAAATTTTTCCTTTTATCACACTCTTTACATGGACTTTTTTTTAAATAACCTACTTCAAACTTGTATGTGTAAACAGTTTTTTTAGCCATGTGTATATAATTTCCTTGAGCATGTTTCGGCCATATGTTTATTATAACATTTTAACTATAAAAAGGTAAAGGTATAAATAAAACGTAACAGTTCACAGTTAACGGTTAAAATGCTTCAGTCATTATATAGTTCATTGAAGAAAGTGTGAACTGTAAACCGACAACCGTGAACGGTTACTTATGTTACAGTGCCGCAGAAGGAGATAAAAAAAATGGATATAATAAAAGCGTATTCTTTTCGTTCATTTGTAATAATAATGTTTTTTATGGCTTTTATGTGCCTGCTGGTTGATTCGACCTTTTATATTATATCAAATGCCGAAGTA
>JAFDFV010000018.1 GCA_019309665.1 Deltaproteobacteria bacterium
GAACCAATCCATTTGCGGTTCAGTTTTTCGGCAACGGCCAGGGTGGTGCCGGAGCCGCAGAAGAAATCGGCGATAATGTCGCCTTCGTTTGAAGAAACTTTGAGAATACGCTCAAGCAAAGTTTCTGGTTTTTGTGTCGGATAATTTACACTTTCTTTTGCCTGTGAATTAATTACATATATATCAGTCCATAAATTTTGAATTGGTTGTCCTTCATATTCATCAAGAAAAGTTTTTCTTCTAATCCTTTGATCTTTGTTCGGTGGGAAATAGAGCCTACCCTCCCGATCCCATTGTTTCATAGTTTCTTTTGAAAAGGCCCATCCTTTTTGAGGTGGTTTATATCCTTTATATTTGTAAATTAAGCTTGGGGTAGGTGAGGAAGCTGGATTTGTTATTGGATCTCTACTGTATTTTCGGCCATCTCCATCGTCATAAACAAAGCGTTCTTTAATATATTTCTTAGCATCATCAGAATCTTTAGTTCTAAGCATATTATAAATTGTATTTTCCGATTTTCTATAAAAAAGGAGTGTATCAGTAACAGCACCATATGATTTGAAATTATTTAGCGCTCCTCCCCGTCTACGCCAGGTAATCTCATTTGAGAACATTTTATTTCCAAATACCTCATCCAAAACCAGACGGATATAACTATTCACCCGCCAATCACAATGAACATAAATAGACCCATCCTCGGCCAGCAGATCCCGCATCAGCGCCAGCCGCTCATAGATCATGGCAATAAAGGAATCCGCCCCCTTGCCCCAGGTGTCGCGGTAGGCCAGTTCTTCCAGAATGCCAGGCTTCTTGGTCAGAGTCTCGCCGCCGATCTCAATATCCATTGAAAAATCCGCACCCACGTCAAACGGCGGGTCAATATAGATCAGCTTGATGCCGCCCTGTGTCTCGATTTCTTCTCTAAGAGACCCGTTTTTCAGCGAAGATAAAACCAGCTTGTTATCACCCCAGATCAGTTTGTTGTTCCAGCCCTTGATCTGCCGGCCCGTCTGCATGTCAAAAAGATCCATCTGCAATTTGACGGCTTTTTCCTCGCGCGGCTCGTCAACCTGCTCAATCACTTGAAACGGTAAAACCACATTGCAGACCTCACTGGTCTTGCCGTTCCAAATCAGCTCCACCTCCCGCTTGTCCTCAAACAGCAAAAACCGATACTTCTCCGGCAGCGGTTTGCCTTCTTCCAGATACCGATTAATATCTCTTATCTCATTATCCGTCAGTTTCATCTGCGCGCCTTTTCAGTTCCTTCTCAAATTTTTCTGCCCATAAATTTTGTTCAGTGCATGTGAATGTTAAAAAATCTCGCAAATCAGTTGCGAGTTTACGAATTGGCTGTATTTGTCTGGTTGGGCGCTATACTATACTTTGCGCAGAACAACATGAGTTTCACCAGTTTCCTCAAGCTTATGCATTTCTAACGAAAATTCTGAACCGTGAATTTCTTGTGGCGCGAACCCAGCTACTTGAGATATAATCCTTCCATTCTCTGCTTTCCGGTATTCCGCTGTAATTGTGAGGGGAACTAGTCTGTGGCACACAGACAACTCACCGATAAAAATAATCGCTTGAACATGTATTGCACCGAGCTTTGTTTCAACAACAAAACGATCATTTTCGTTTGAATAATTAACATGTAGCCTTATTTTTTTCCCTGGCCTGTTCGGTTGAATATCATCAAACAGATGGCCTATTTTTGAGACAGCCCCTAAAAATGCCATAGTTGGCGAAGAATATTCTCCAGTCCTTAAGGACTTAAGAATTAGCGCATCGCCATTTACACTTGACATTACTTTAGCCAGTTCTTCACGCTTTTGTTCATCTTCGTTTGGGGCAATAAGGATTGATGCGTGGTCGAGCTTTGATTTTTTTTCAATGAAGTGGAAATCTCGCATTTGCAGCCAATCAGCGAACTCATCAGGAGTTAGTGCCTTGACTTCCCTAATTTCGATCCCTTCTGATCTCGCAAATTCAGTTGCTCCAGCAGCGAAGCCAGTTGTTGAAACCGCAGTTACTTTATTAAATCCAAATCTTGAGCGCCTACCAACAAGTTGCTCAATCCATGACCCAGGAGCTGCTCCATTTGCAGGTCTATCACGACATTCAATGAGCCACGCAATATCGGTTGATCCAACTTTTCCTCTCACTTCGATATCGAATTCCGCAATTTGAACTCCCTCATCATTAAAGACACGATGATTGGTTTTGACATCGAAGCCTTGAGGTAAAAGCGTTTTCTCAACGAACGCGACTAATGCTTCAAGTTGTTTCCCGTCAGTTTTCATTTTTACGCCCAACCATTAGATGTTAAGAAATAAATCAGTGATATTTGATATTAACAGGTCGTTTCTTGATTGTTGTAATATCTTAATATTGCACTGTTTTTAATGAAAAGGCAAGGATTATATAATCCCAACCCGCTTTTCTCACAAGACGAGTTTGCCGCATACGCAAGGCGCAGGCCATGAAGCCGTGGTACTTCACTGCGAATGGCCTGCAACACAGCGGATGCGGTGAAATCGGCTTGCCCGAAGGGTGAACAAATTATAAAGAAATTTATTATAAATTCCATAAACAAAGTGTTGAACGGCTTAACATGCAAAGATAGTTATAACTTTCAATAATACAGATATATTATGCATTGTTTTATGAGTTGTTCATGAGAAATGCGGGCTAAGCGAGATAGGAGGAAGCGGGAATATTGGAGTTGCAAATGTGGAAAAATCCATTAAACTCATGGCCTGTTGAGATAATTCGAGAGAAAGGGAATTGGGGCATCTTCAACAAATTAGACAAATGCAAAATTCTTTAGCAAGAAGTTTTCATTATTCAAAAAGGTCAGAGTGAGTGCCTGTTCTTATAGTTACCAAGTAGCCGATGATTTTTATAACGTGCTTCGAGCCGTTTTTCAGTTATGAGCTTTCTGATAACTCTTTTAATCTTTTCGTCTGATTTTCCACGCTTTAACATCTTTTTAAGGTCTTTCGCGAATTGCTTGGTGTAAGATGGTATAAGCATTTATATCCCCAGCTTTTTAAACATATCATCAGTTCCATTACAGCGGATGAGATTCCTCTTTAAATCAGTCTCTTTAAAGACTTTCTCCGTTGTTTTATTGGGAATTACGACATCAAAAGGCAACCCTTTTCTCATTTTAATTTGACGATAGAATAAATTGATTGCCTCGGTAGTTGACAAACCAAGTTGTTTGAAAAGTTTTTCCACTTCTGCCTTTAATTCTGGTTCGATTCTAGCCCTGACTGTTGAAATTTTTGCCATATTTTCACCTCCTTTAATATAACCTAAATTGAGCGATTAGCCTTTAGCGGTTAGCTATTAGTTTAATGATTACAGAATGTTTTGCTATTACAAACTTTCACCCATTGGGTGCAATTTCTAATTAATGTAATATCTTGATTTTTCAAAGCTAAACGCTAATGGCTAACAGCTAATCGCTCAACTTAAGTATAATAAAAATATAGCCCATATAGGCCATAAATGTCAACAATTTTATGTAGCCCATATGGAACTTCTAAAAAACTGGAAAGAGGGCTTAGAGGACATCTCAAGATCGGCCAGTTCTTCCCTGACAATCCGTGAGCGGTATTCTCTGCTCCATCGTTTACTCTGTGTTTCCGACTGCAACATGAAAGGTTCGGGAAATCCGCCATAAACCAGAAGATCCCGCACCGTTGATAGCGCCGGCATGGCAAAATTAATGCCAACCGTTATTTGCTATCATAGAAAGATATGGTGAAGTCGGGATGCAAAAATGCCAAGTTATTTTTTACCGAGCCTTAAGTTCCGACTCTAACAAAGCAATGGCGATCTCTTGAGTCGTGAAAAAATGAGTAACAACTCCGCTCTTCAACGCTGCCCTGGCGATATTGAACAATTTTGGATCAGTAACAATAAAAAAAGACCCTTCTTTGACTTTTCTTAATTGTTTGAGGCTGATTCCAATTCTCTGGTATTTTTTTGAAAATACTTCCTTGCCATTAGATTTGAGATAGATTCCTCCGCATATTTCTCCTTCTGCATCAGTTCCTTTCATTTCATGATGAATAGCAAGATCGCTTAACAGATTGTCTTCTTTACTCTGCATGTTTCGACAGGAAAATAACGCATAATCCAGACTTTCCCATTGTTGTTCAATATGTTCCAGATAAGGCCTGTTGTTATCAAAAAACGTCTTGTCGGCAAAAGCAAAACTCGCAATTTCTGACGATCTTCCGCCAAACAAATCTGCGAATCGCTTAGCATTAAAATTTACATCCATACCATGATCAGTATATCCTATACTCCCGGTCATAGGCAGGAATAACGCACCTGGAATCTTCATTTTATTAAGGTATTCGTCTGGAAGATTTATCTTCCCGTCATCAATTGTTTCCACATTCAAATCAGTTCTATTCCCCTTTGAATTGATACAGCTTTTGTCGCGGTATTTGTTTATCTCCTGGCGGCAGACTTTCAAAGCTTCTGCGATTTCCACACTCAAAGAACCTGACGGAACAGCAACGGCTGCATGACCGTTCCTCTCTTGTTTGTACATAATGGATTTCAGAAAATACCATGCAGTTTTTGAAATAAGATCTTTCCATCCGTCCTGACCATTTTTTTCGCTTATGACAATTTTGATATTAAATATGGTTTCCAAAGCCTCTGCAACCAAAACTGGTCTCATGCCTTTGATTCCTGATTGTTTTATGAATTTTTTCATATTTTCCAATATGTTCATTGCTGAGGTGGAATCATGAAATATACTCAGCTTGCTTTCCGGTTTACAAATGGCCTTGACACAGGACTCAACATCGGCTTGATGGGGGTGTGTATGCCACGGATCCTGGAGAAAAACAATAAAACCTGTTTTTCCATGTGTCGCTTCTATGATTTGGGCGTCTCCACCCTCTGGCCCACTACAATACAACTTCACGGTGTTTATGCCTGTTCCCCCTGTATTTAAGATTGTTCCGGTTGTTTTGGTCGCCATTATTTCACCGAAGCAATTGATTGTTTCGCTATTTTTCCCGACGAATGCCAGCATCTCATCCTTCATCCTGTTATGAGCGATCAACGTAAATATTTGCTTTTGAAACAGAAACTGGTCATAAGTCGTTTCAGGAATACTCCTGATGAGTCTCTTCATATCTTCCGGCCGAACAAAATGAGAATTGTCACACTCCTGTGAAGCTACCCAACTAAATATTTCCCAAATATATGCAGCAGTATTGATTAAGAGAGGTTTTTTATGAATAATGCATTGTCTTCTTAACATATAGTTTTCACTAATAAATTTGTATTGTTCTTCAGTGGCGGTAAACTGATAGACGGCATCTATTTTTTCTTCAGCAACCATTGAAGCAATTGTAGATATTCCTCCATCATGGATATCTGCAAAAAACCTGATTTCTCCGCCTATCACGCCTTCATAGTATTCAATGAATCCCGTGCCTACCAAAACAAAATATGTACTTCTTGTGAGGTGGAGTATTGGTTTTGTGATTGCCCAAAAAGGCAATACCCTGTCAAGAAAAACAAAAAATTGACTTTTGCGTCTTTTTTTCATTGATGGGCAAGCAATAATTGCGATACGCTTTTTATTTTTAATGGGTGTTTCTTGCATTTTTTCTCCTCTTTTTTGTAAAGAGCTTCTTGCAGCGCATTACTGCCATCAAGAATGTATACGTCAGCGACACAGGCCAACATGACGAATCAGTGATTGAAGAAACAGGGGTTAATCTCCATTAAGGAACTTTGGGTAAATATTCAACTATCCGGCTACGGCCCGGCAGGCTTTGTGAAACGCCCAGTGCTGAGCCGTATGCTGGATGTTGTGGGGGCTCCCTCAGCTACCCGATTAGGCCATTTCTTTGGAATATCAATAAGCTATCGATTGCCCAAATGAGGTGCTTATGTACAAATCGAAGTCCCAATAAGGTTGTCTTGAATAAACGGTCATGCCTATTTGAGGATATATACATTTGGGTAGTCCATAAGTTTCAAAGTCGCGGCAATGACACCTGCGACTGCCGGGACATCGTGAATGATTATAAGCGTGTTGCTCTTACTTAGCTCCTCCATCATGGGTTTCGAAAACATGTTGCCGTAATCAACGTAGTTGGCCCCCTTGACATGACCTTTCTTAAACTTTGCTTCATCACGAAAATCCACAAACGTGCAATTTTTTAGCTTTCCTGCATCGCCTTCGGTGATGATTAGCGCGGAAAAATCGTTCTTGTTCACAGCAATGAGAGCCTCAAGAAGTTCAGGGTTGCCTTCCGTGGCATAGCCTGCCTTTTTCCACCCGTTGATGCCATCGCTCATCCAGTAAACATTCTTGTAGCCATTAGCAACCGCCAACCTGGCGGCGTGATAGGATTTCCATCATGTGCTTGATGCGCAATAGGTTATAATGGGAGTGTTCTTGTCTTTTGGAAGCTGAGCTATGTCAAAATCGACTTCGCTCAGTGGCATATCAATGCGTTTGTGGTCCTTCGGAACCAAACATGTTATGTGGATTGTGCCGGAAGGATGACCCTTCATAAAATCGGTTGTGTGACTGTGGCATGCAACCATTGTCGCACCATTTTCGTGAAGTTTTTTAGCTTCTTCCAGGCTTACCGCTTTGAAGCCGTCTCCCCCTTTTTCAGGAGCGGGCACCTTGGCCGTAAAACCGGACGTCGAAAATCCGACTATCAACAATAATGATAAAATAATAATTGATGTTTTCCTGTGCATCATTAGACTCCTTTCTCCATTAATGACTCTGTTGATTTACTACATCCAATCTTTAGTCCACCAAATATTACGTAACTCCTTAAAATAAATGGAATATTGTCAAAAAAAATCTTGACAGGCAGTTGGCGATATGTCAATATAACTTATTGATTTTGAACACAATAAGTACTCAATCATCTCTTTTTGAACAAGATTTTATGTTTCCGGAAGTTTTGCCAAAGGATGATTGGTCTTATATTTTCAGGGATAAAATCTATCCTTTCATTGATGAAGAAAAGCTTAAGCATCTGTTTAAAGAAAAAGGCGGAGCTCCCAACAAGTCTATTAAGCTTATGATCTCCATTCTTATTTTTATGGCTATTGAAAAGCTGACCTGGCGGGAAGCTGAATTTCAATTCTCAAGAAGAATAGATTGGATGATTGCAACTTCCACAGCTTTTGGCAAGGCCTTTATTGACTTTACAACTTTGTTTAAGTTTTATCAACGGTTAGAGCAAGACGATACGGCGTATAAGCTTTTCCAGGAATTAACGAATCTTTTTATTATTGAGTGCAAGGTTTCCACTAAGAAACAACGGGTAGACTCTTTCTTCATGTTGGGCTGGCTTAAAACATTATCCCGATATGGATTGTTCAAAGAAACCATTAGGGCTTTTTTGTTGGCTTTACGCAAACATAAACCCGGGCTTTATGAAAAAATCAAGGATGAACTTTCCCGAGATTATCTTGAAAAGGAATTTGATCTGACAGAAAAGGATAAGGATAAAGCCAATAAAAAGATAATTGAAATGGCCAAAGACCTTTATATTCTGGTAACAGCTTTTGAAAACCACCATCATATAAAGCATTATGAAGGTTTTAAAACTTTAAAGAAGGTATTTGAGCAACAATGCAGTATCGCTAAGAAATCGGATAAAGAAGCTACGCCGAAAATTGAGATACGCAAGAAACCGGTAGGCGATAAGATTGTCTCAACTCCTCATAATACTGATGCTGAATATACAAGAAAAAGAAAGCAGCTTGAAAAACTAACACTTTTAATTGCACCCTTTCCAAACTGTGTGTGCTATGCTTTTTTTCATTGTTTTGCTCCTTTCGTATTTTGGTCACAGAAACAGCACTGTTTCCTTTATTCGAAAGGAGCATTTTTTTTAAATACTACAGCATAGCTTTTTCTATTCTCTCCGGCATAGCCGAAGGCTTAGCGCAGGAGTTATTATATTACTTGTGTTACAAGACCCGCTCCATCTGCAGGAAACGTTCCCAGTACCTCTCGCACAACATACATTACAAGAAAAGCATTGGGGGCAGCCCAACGGCATGCCCCTTGTCCGATTTCATCCACAAATATACCGACTAATCGTACCGAGCCTCCAAATATGCCTGCCTTTTCACGAATAGCTTCTTCCAGTTGATTTAGATCAATTTGTTCTAATACCTCTTCGGGTAATAAATTGTTTACTTGATGATATACAAATACTTCCTGATATGCTTCAGCAACGGGCACCAAGCCTTCATTTTGGAAGCTTCGGAATTCATTAGCTATCATAGTGTCAGTAAAATCATTCTCTGCAAAGAGACTATCCAAATCAACGCTATCGTCGTGACTAAAACTTTCCTTCTGAAAAAGTTCAAACAATATCTGCTTACGGTTCATATTACATAATTCATCATAAAGATCACCAGCCTGTACAGGGATAGTGATTGCTGTCATAATACAAACAACCACCGCCAAAATCATTCCTTTCTTCATTTTTTTCTCCTTTTGCTGTAAAATTTATCAAAAAATTATATATACAAAATTTCCCCATCTCCGTGCTTACGCCTTGGACATCATAAACCCAACCCTTAAATTCAAGAAACAGAATGGGGAAAATAAAAGAACCATTGATTAATATCTTGTAGAAAAATGTTCTATTGTTAAATATATGCTGCGCCTTAATCAAGGTTTGCTCAAATTCGCAAAAAGTACAAAATTGTTGCTGTATGGTAACTACTCAGGTGTTTAGACTGAAGGCTATGGGCTGAAGGAAACAAATGATTCCTGAGCGTTATTCTCTATGTTTAGAACAAAGTTTCCGGCCGCTTTAAGAAAATATTGGCTTCTGGGAGCCTTTTCCCTAAAAGTCTTCAGTCTTCAGCCCAACCAACCTGAGTAGTTACCTATTATTTTACCTTTGTTTCCGCGAATTTTTGTAAAGCTTTTGGCGCAAAAGCAGCAAGCAAAAATCCAAATGTAATGTAAATCCCATTGCTTGCATTACCATCTTTAAGAAGAATTGTTAAAAATCCAAAAATTATTACTGCTATCAAAGCAATAAAACTCATTAATCGCATAGATGAAATATTTCCATTATCTTCTTCAAAAAATCCGGCTCTTTTTCTTTTGGTTTCATTTTTTTGAGAATGGTCGGTCATGTTTGTATCTCCTCTTAAAAGAATAAATGAGTTTAAATACACATACTCCGAAAATACTTCCCATCACATCCGCAAAAAAATCCATTATATCGGCATTCCTGGATGGCACAAAATACTGGTGAACTTCATCACTCAGGCCATAAAGAGATGATGACAATATGCTGAGCATTATCACCATATTTATATTTTCCTTGAATCGTTGTGTTCTGAATGCCATGAGAAAGAGAACTCCAAGGATGGCATAGGCAAAAAAATGAAGAACTTTGTCAATATGAGGCAGACTTGGGATCTTTTCAGGGGAATGATAAGAAGACTGAATAAAAATCAAAAGGCAGTAAATTATTACAGGAAGCCAGTAATATATAAATTTTTTACTGCCTGACAACTTCATATTACCACCCGGTAGTCGGTCTCCTTTTTCCGAATAATACTTCACATGGCGAATTTTTTGTAACATGTTTTTTAAGCTTGCTGCACCATAAAGACTGAAAAGTGCGGCAACTGCCGTCCATTGCCTCCAGCTTAGCAAAGTCGGCGTGCTTACACTTCAGATCGCACCATTTTATTCTGTGGGTTGTAATGCCGGCGTTATCTTTTGTCATATTTTATCACATAGTGCTAACTTGATAGTATAGGAATTTCCATTTTTTGCTTAATAGGTTCGGCATGATAAGATAGATGAGTAAAAAGTGCCTAAAATGCCTAAAGTTGTGGTACGCCTTCGGCGTGCTATAGATTTTCAGGGTTTGGTTATAAGTTCAGACAGAAACGAAGTGAGCAAAGTTTTATGGTAAAAAAATTAAAATCGGCAGTGCCGAAGGCGCATTCCTTAACTTTAGGCACTTTAATATACTTTAGCTCACTTTAGGCACTTATGTCCGCACCGAAGGTGCGCTAATTTATTATAAAATATCTAACTCCAGCTCTCTGCCCCTTATATTCGCAAGAACGCTATTTAAAAAATCTTCATGCGTGACTCCAAATTTGACTTTGCCATCCAGAGTTCTTACTGAAAGAGTGCTGGATTCTCTTTCTTTCCCGCCAATTGTAAGGATAAGAGGAATTTTGTTCAACTGGGCATCACGAATTTTTTTGTTAAGGCTTTCAGTTCTGCTGTCAACCTCTGTCCGCAATCCCTGCTCTTCAAATTCTGTTTTTACAGAATTTGCGTAAGGAACAAGCTCATCATTAATTGCCAGAATAGCAACCTGTACCGGAGACAACCATAAAGGAAACTTTCCTGCAAAGTGTTCAACAAGTATCCCGAAAAACCTTTCAATAGAGCCGTAAATTACCCTGTGAATCATAATGGGACGGTGTTTTTCATTATCCTTTCCTATATAAGAAAGATCAAATCTTTCAGGCAGAGACATATCAAGCTGCACAGTCCCGCATTGCCATGTGCGGCTGAGCGCATCTTTTATGTGCATATCTATCTTCGGGCCGTAAAATGCTCCATCGCCCTCGTTTATTTTATAGTCCATGCCATAGGAATCAAGCGCTGCTTTTAAACCATCTGTCGTTAATTTCCACTGCCCATCCGTTCCTATTGACTTTTCAGGTCTTGTGGAAAGCTCAAGATGAAAACCAAGACCAAAGGTTGAATAAATCCTTTTAACCAGCCTCAGAACTTCAACGATTTCATCTTCTATCTGTTCTTCGGTCATGAAAATGTGAGCATCATCCTGATGGAAAGCTCTGACCCTGAAAAGGCCGTTCAGCACTCCGCTCAGTTCGTGACGATGTACAAGTCCGATCTCAGCGGCACGAACAGGCAAGTCCTTGTATGAATGGGGTCTCATGCCATACAGAAGCATTCCGCCGGGACAGTTCATCGGCTTTATTGCGTACTCCACATCATCAATAACAGAGGTGTACATATTCTCCCTGTAATTATCCCAGTGCCCGCTCTTTTCCCATAAAGAACGATTAAGCATAATCGGTGTCTTTGTTTCAACATATCCTGCTTTCCTGTGTTCCCATCTCCAGTAATCTAAGAGCGCATTCCAGACATTCATTCCCTTTGGATGGAAAAAAGCCATCCCGGGCGCTTCTTCGTGA
>JAFDFV010000228.1 GCA_019309665.1 Deltaproteobacteria bacterium
TTCACTTCCCCACCTTTCCGTTCAGCAATCCATCGCTGAAACATCGGTATTATGATCCGCTAAGACTTCCAAATGTTCATCCCGGGTTTGTTCGCTCGTCGCTATCCGCCCCCGGTACCTTGTATCGTCCGTCTTTATGTTTGTATTTTCTACATCAACAGCAGAACTCACTGATAGGCAGGACTCTCCTCATCAGTGCCGGGATTTCGCCTATAGCTGGATTTCCCAATACCGTTCTTTTACGCAAGGAAACATTTGGATCTCCCAAGTTCCCGAGCTACCCCTTTGAACACATGCCCTGGTCTAAGACCCCGGTGGTGTCCTGAATACTTGCCATGGCGTGTTCAGGACTGCTGCCTTCCGCTGCATCCAAAGCGTCGGCTTTCTCAGGCACTCAAAACTACAAGCACCTATTTATCCTAATGTCCACAACTATACATTTTTCGGGGCTCAATACAGAGCCTGCACCCTTGATCCATCTGGCTTCGGACTTCCATTCCGGTTTCCCGTTCTGGCTTTGCCCGCAGACTTCACTACTAACCTGTTGGCTAAACTTCAGTTAGATGGGACTTGAGCGTTTCGGATTTATCTTGGCACGAGTGCTATTTTGTTAAGATTCAAACAAATATCATTAAATCCGTTGAAACCATTAATAATTTAATTTTTTCAAGATTGTTTGTGCAGGTTTTAGGTGATAAAATTAGTTTATATAAGAACCAATAGTTCTGTTTTTTCTCTTGAAGGCTTTAGGCTTTTCGTGCAATATGTGCAAAAAGATTTGAGATTTTTGAACCATGATAATGAATCACTATTGATGTGAGCGTGGAGGTATGGATGAAAGGCGTTCTGGTTGCTTCCAAAAATCAATCAGCCTGTGATGCGATCCGGACCAGCTTGCGATCCGAATACAGGATCGATGGGGTATCCAGCAAGGATGGCTGTTTGGAGATGTTTCGGAAAAAGCGGTATGAATTTTTGTTTATAGATGTAGAAGTTCTTCGCGAGTCAATGCTTAACAACAACTATAAGACGGCATTGCAACCATTTTGGCATGCATATCCGACAGCTCAAATCATTGCCATGTCATCCCAGGAAATGATCAGGGACGCTGTGAGGGCTGTTAAGGCTGGAGCCAGCGATTACCTTACCTATCCTGTCAATCCGGATGAGATCAACTATATTACCCAGAGCATCTATGAATCTATCATCATGGAATCCGAGCTCGATTATTTTCGAGACAGATTCTGGCAGGAGGATTCACTTGAAATCGTGCGCACGAGAAGCCCCTTAATGAAAAGACTCTTTGATAAGGTGCGGTCAGTAGCGCCAACCAAAAGTACGGTTCTTCTAAGCGGTGAAACAGGAACAGGAAAAGGTGTGCTGGCAAAACTGATTCATCAGCATAGCAACCGAAAGGATGGCACATTCATAAGCGTTCATTGTGGAGCCATTCCTGATACCCTTTTGGAAAGTGAGCTGTTCGGACATGAAAAGGGGGCATTCACAGGGGCTGTCCGGAGAAAGCTGGGCAAGTTTGAAATCGCCCAAGAGGGCACAATTTTCCTTGACGAGATCGGCACTATTACTCCTTCTGCACAGATCAAGCTCTTGGAGATACTCCAGGATGGGACATTTCATCGCGTTGGCGGAGAAGAGATGATCGAGGCCAATGTGAGAGTGATAGCGGCCACAAATGCGGATTTAAAGAAAATGTGCGAGGCCGGCCAATTTAGAAAAGACCTCTATTACCGATTAAATGTCTTTCCACTCGAGATCCCGCCTCTCAGAGAAAGAATGGAGGACATCGCATATATTATCGATGTCATTCTTAAAAGACTGAAGAAATTTGATCTAAAAGAAATTCACGACGTTCATCCTCATGTCATAGATGCTTTTGGAAAGTACTCATGGCCGGGTAATATTCGTGAGCTCGAAAACCTTATGGAGCGTGCCTACATACTGGAAGCTTCTCCAATATTAACGCCTGAAAGCTTTCCAAACGAGCTTTTTACCTCTGATCTTTCGCCTATACAAGTCAAGGGAATTTCTTTCAGCTTGGCGGAGGTGAGACACAGAGCTATAGAACAGAGCGAAAGGTTCTATTTAAGAGAATTGTTAACTGCAAACAGGGGGCGAATAAAAGAGACTGCCGAGGCAGCCGGTATCAGTACCCGTCAACTGCATAAATTGATGAAAAAATATAACATTACAAAGGAGGAGTTCAAAACCTTCCCGTCTTAGGTAATATTTCAGCACAGTTAGTTCCGAATTAAATTCTCCATTATTTTAATAAACTGCACTACATTCATAGCCCTATCATCTGCTTGATCGAATTTCATTCCACAAAAATCAGAACCGTTAGTTCTGGTTTCTGTTCGTAACAATTATACAAAAAATAGCATTATCAACAGGTTGAGGATGTGGCGCGATTATTGCTTATTAAACTACCCCGCAGCAAGCTTCGGGGAATTTAACCCAATAACTCACAAAAATCTGCGTAATCTGTGGATTCAAAGTAAAGGATTTCAATAATTGACTCAACCAAAGATGAAACATAAAATAAGAGCTGCAATTTTTGATTTTGACGGAATTATCATAAGTTCAAAAGTTGCAGAATATGAATCATGGAAAAGGGTATTTAATGCATATAATTGCAATTTGAGTATTAAGAAGTGGGTGAAAATAATTGACAACCCTATGGGGGAATTTGATCCCGCGCAAATCTTGTTTAAGGAATGTAAATACAGGGATAAGATAAAAATAGAAGATATTGATTATTTACGAAGAAATGTATATGAGTCTTTAAGAAATGGTTTACGTCCTCTTCCGGGAATCGTTAACTTAATTAAGGAATGTTCGACAAAAGAATTGTTAGTCGGTTTAGGCTCAAACGGCAAACACGATAACGTTATATTTCATCTAACCAGGTTGAAAATCATAAACCTATTTAATGGTATAACATGCCGAGATGATGTAGAAAATAAGAAACCTGCTCCAGATATATATAATGCCCTGTTAAAAAAGCTAAAAGTAAAATCAAGTGAGGCTATAGTTTTTGAAGACTCTCCGCCAGGCATTTCAGCGGCGAAAGCGGCAAACTTATATTGTGTAGCTATACCCAACCCAATTACAAAATATATGGATCTAATAGAGGCGGATAAAATTATAAAACGCATAAAGACTTTTTCATTAGACAATTTGCTTATTGAAATCTCTGGGTCCTGACACCAAAAATAAATGGACAGTGATTCATGAGGTTTTGGCAAGGGCCAAGGTTGTAACTTCTCAAAAAGTTCGGGTAAAAATAAAAAAGACGAGTCCGCTGGTGATGAAATGATATGTTTTTTTAAAAGAAAGTCATGGCTATGAAAAAAACCAACACCAATCATTTTATAATAATTGTTTTTTTAACTCTTTTTTTAGGGCTCTCATTCTTACCAGATAGGGGAGCAGCTCAAGAAAAGGAAAAAGAAGCATCAAAGGAAAAGGTTGAATACATTGATCTTAAAATTTCCATTGAAAATGCGCTTAACACGGAAAAAGAAAATATTGATCAGCTAAAAGAAGAGCTCAACAGGGCTCAGGGCCTAAAAAAAGCGATGGCCACTGAGCTTAATGTGTACAAAATTCAGCTTTCATCGTATGGGAATCTTCTCCTTATTCCAAAAACAAAAATTGAAAATCTTGAAAAGGCATGGACAGATAACAGAGCTTCTTTGGATAGCATATCTGCAAATCTTAAAGAAATAGATCAAAAACTAATCACGGTAAATGAATCGCTGCAGCGCGCAGAGGAACAGCATGTTTTTAATAAAAAACAACTCGCGGAAATAAAAACTCAAGGCGCCAAAAATCCTCAAACGGCTGCCCTTTTAAGCAATCTTGAGGTATTAATAAAAAATCTTTCAACTGAACGGAACCTGCTCGAAAAACTTAATAAAATATACTCAGAACAAAAAGATCGTATGGAAGATATTCAAAATGCTCTTGCTGAATTATCAAAAAAATTCGAGCTGCAAATATATGAAAGGAAAAAACAGGAACTTTTTGAACGTGGCATTAATCCATTAAAAGCTCTGGAATTGAAGCAAATAGGAAAAGAGCTTAACCGGCTTCCCGAAAAAATTCTTTCGATGTTTTCAAAGGATTTCTGGGCGAAAGAACTAACGGCTATCTGGAATTCCGAAAATTTTCTTATTTTTACCTTCTTTATTATATTTATTATTTTTCAGTTGCTGCTCTTTCGATTAAAAAATTACTGTAAAAGTCTTGAGCTTAAACCTTTTAGTAAACAGTATCCATGCCGGCTGCTTGTTCTACAGCTATTTCACCGTTCACTTCCACTTATGGGAACGGTATTATTCATATAT
>JAFDFV010000019.1 GCA_019309665.1 Deltaproteobacteria bacterium
CCTCAATATTATCAAGCTCCTGCTTGTATTCTGATTTGGAAACTTTACTTACAACGCAAATCACCTTTTTGCGCTGCACCTCCATGATTTCAGAATCAGCTCCCTGCGCGCCATAATACTTTTTCTCATATCCGGCCAGAAACGTAACAAACTCATCATACCTTCTTTGAGCATTTTTTATATTCGGGCAGATAAAAATTGTTATCGGTTTTACAATCCTTTTGCCCGAACGGGTTTTATACGCATACTTTTCCCTGTTTTCCAGATGATTTTTCAGCACCATCTCAAACCGCTGATCAATTGTGAGACGGTCGTCGCCTTCATCGGTCTCGGTACGGATAATCGAATTGATCTTTTTGATATATTTCTCTTCGGTTGCATCCTTGATGGAGTAATTGAAAATGATATCTGCGAAATACTCATTCTGATTATAGGGAGTGCCGGTAAAGCCGATGTGCCTGGTGATCTTCCAGTGCCGGTAGCCATGTGAACGACCCCGGACAAGCGATCAGGAAGAGGTAGCTGGTGAAGGAAACTTTCTTCGGTCCCAAAACGCTGCTGAATCTGCAATTTCTGTTTATAATTTTCTCTTCCAAGTTCAGTAACGCTTTTGTAACTGCCGCCCCAGAGATAGATCATGATCTGTTTAATAGCATCATACTGATAGTCACGCGAACCAACCAGCTCGCTGACATATTCTTCTATATCAGAAAAATTGAACTTGTTATAATTGCATTTCCGGATATTTATATCCAGGGTGTGATCGGACAAGTTCAGTCTTTTTATCGCTTTTTGTCTTTTAGGTCTCTTTGCCATTTTATCTTAAATTAGCCCCTTTTTTTTCAGGATTGTTTCGTAATCCTTTAGTGACAGCGGACAGTCTATAAGATTCCTGAAGTCCTTTTGTGTAAGCTTTAACTGACTTCTAATTTTATCTGACACCTTTCCTGGAATGCTTCCTTTGCCATGTGAGTAATGAACTCTCAATATCTTTCTCTCTTTAAAAGTAAACCATCCATATCGGTGTTTTGTAGACCTTACCTCAAGCTTGAGCTTTTTGAAAATTTTCCCAATCTCATTCTTTTTTATCTGCATTCGATAATTTCCTCCAGATACTGCAACCACTTTCGAGGCAGACTGCCAAGATTCTCTTTATCTTCAATCAAATCCTCAAAAATCTGAATAATTTCGTTGGAAAGCAAGTCTATGGCTTCAGAAGTGGTATCGGCATAAGATAAAGCCTCTATATCGTCAAAACTCGCAATCACTTTATCTTCTTCAAATTCCAGAGTAACGTAGATAGGAGCTTTTAAGTGATATTTAGGATGCTTTAAGGAATTAAGCGGAATAATTCTGTATCTCGTGTCAACTGCATAAATAATTTTTTTGCTAAGATCTTTATACTGATCAGGTGTTAGAATGCTTTGTTGCATGTGATCCTCCTTTCAAAAAAGGCAGTAATTATTCAGGAGTTTAGCCTGAAGGTAGAAGGCTGAAGTGATCTAACAGTCTTCCACCTTCTATCTTTCCCCTTCAGTCTTCTACCTTCCAACTTCACACTACAAAAGGTTTGCTCTCGTTTCCGTGTTTATCAATGGCAATAACCGCGACGCTCTCCGTCAGACCGGTCATTCTGATTTTGCCCTCATCGCTAATATCTTTGGCAAATACCGTTCTGTCCATATCAAAAATATCACCGTCATAATCAACATCCACAAGCAGCATCGCAAGCCCGTCAAGCGCTTTTAAACGCTCGCCCTGCTTATCCAGAATCTTTGTCTCAAACCTGGTAATCTTCAAGCCCTGTTTGGTTTTCTCAACCTCAATCTCAACATCATCATTAAAATAAAACCCTGTGGAATTAATGAGGTTGTTGACATTTTCCTGGGAGCTTGGCTGCTGCTGTATCTGAAAATTGCGTGACACATCTTCCAGTATTTTGTAGGGAAATTTCAGCATCTTAAAATGCACCTCATTGCCGGCGCTGTTTTTCATGGTTGTATCGCCAACAAGGGTGCAGGTCTCCGGTGTGATAATATAGTAATTGCCCTTCAGCTTGCCGCGGGACTGCAAAATGATCCCTTTGAGATACTTCTCATCAATTCTGATGTTCTTCAAATACTCATCATTCCACACAGGGTAAACCTCAACCGGATCTCCCTCTTTTTCGCCAAATATATTGGCAAGCCTGTATTTGCCTGACAAATCCTTTTCATCCCGGCTGCTCTGAAAAAGCCCTAACACAAAATCGATATAGGCGTCCTTGTTCTCCCTGAGCTTCATAATGCGGGAAAAATCATAAGCCCCAGTAGAAACCACACAAAACGGTTTTGGAGTCTCGCCATATTTTTGATTTTTCTTTATCCCGCCTTTAACGGAACCAAGTGCCTTTGACTCGCCAATCCTGAGCATCCGCTTTTGCATTGTGTAGATTGCATGCTTTCCAAAATCGCACACAATCCAGCGTCTTCCGAGTTTTTCCGCAACTGCTGCGGTAGTGCCGGAACCGCCGAAGACGTCTATGACGAGATCGCCGGGGTTAGAGGAAGCACGAATGATACGTTCGAGGAGAGCTTCGGGTTTTTGGGTAGGGTAATCAAGCCTTTCTTTTGACGATGTATTAACGATAGGAATTTTCCATGTACTACTTAGATTTCTCCCCTTAGATATTACTTCATCAATATATATCTTATATTCATGACTTTTACCTTTCCCCGCATGTCCCCATATCCATTCTCTTCCATCATCATCTTTATGCAGTTCTTGTTTTTTCATCTTTAAGTATTCATCACGATCAATTGGCTCTGTCACTTCATTCAATCTGTGTTTATCAGATTTGGAGTACAAATAGATACTGTTATGCTTACAATTAAATTTCTTGGGTGAATACATCAATCTACCTGTAAAACTCCATATAATTTCATTTCTAAAATTCTCTTTTCCAAAAATTTCATCTGTTATCAACTTAACATAATGACTCATCTTCTCATCTAAATGCACATACATAGAGCCATTGTCAGCCAAAATTTCTCTCAGATATATCAAATGTTCTCTTAAACCTTCAATAAATTCTGTAGAGTGTACTTTGTCAGAATAGCTTTTTTCATCCCCTGAACCCTTAAAATCACTCTTTGTTGCAAACGGCGGATCAATATAAATCAGCTTCACCTTGCCCTTGACCCTACCCTTGATCAGCGGATCGGCATTCCGATAACAGGTTTTCAGGAATTGCAGATTATCCCCCTGCACAATCAGGTTCTGCCAGTTATCATCCGTTCCGTTCTTTGCTTTCTTAAATAGATCAAGCTGGGTTTCGCCGGTCAAACTGCCGCCTTTAAAACACCGTTCAACCTGTAGCGGCGAGCCGGCATCTGTCGGAGACGCCTAGTTCAAAATAGCGGCCTCGCTTCTTTTCCCCGCATATTCAAGTGTGACAATCTTAGCCCTGTCCAGTTTTGCAACATCAAATTTCTCAGCCAGCCCCGGAAAAAGTTTTGTCATCAGCTCTGGAGGCAGTTCAACATTGTTATTCAGCCCCTCAATTATTGTTTTCTTTTCTTCATCTGTAAGGTCGGTCTTTACCATGAAATACTCCTGGATTCTGAGCGATCATAAGTCTTCGTCTAATAAAGAACTTTGCTGAAAATAGTATTTTGAGTCACGGTTATCGAAAGCTGGCATAGTGCCTTCAAGGATGTCTACAACTGCTTTGTTAATTGCAGGATTCTCAATAGCCCCTGAAATATAGGTCATCCTATAGTCGCCTTTCTTATTCAAGTCGGCACATATGACTTGCTCCGCATCACATACTACAGCGAGGTTTGGATTGTGTGTCACTATTACAATTTGTCGTCTTTCTTTTGCTTCTTTCATACAGGGTACAAGCAATTCATACACTGTTTGGTTGTCAAGATTCTCTTCTGGTTGATCAATGATCAACGGAATATCGTCCTTGTCGACCAGAAGATAAAAGATGAGTAGGAGTGTTCCACGCTCACCTGGCGATAGCTCACCGAGTTCTTTGTCTCCCATTCTCAAGGAGTATCGTGGCTTCAGATAATCCAGCGAAAAAATCATGTCGTAAAGTTCTAATACGCTTTTGCCCTTTCGCATTTGCTCAACCACTTTGACGGGTTTCCCTCCAGACCTTTTGTCCTTGCAAAGTGCCTCATCGATTTCTTGCAAGAAGCTTTCGATTCCGCTTTCTGTATTAAAATCTTGGCGTTGGAAAATCTCGGCCAGCATTTTGTGCCCTTCCTCGACTCCGCAGAATGAGCCTGCCACGCCACGATTGATGTACTCAAAGAAAGATTCTTCAAATCCTGTGTCAACAATTCCAACTTCAAAATTTAGTTGAAACTTGTCCCTTGATAGCGGTCTTTTTTCTATGAAATCTTGTACTGGGGCATATAGTTCACGGTATGTCTCTGTCAAATTCCGGATAACCGAATGTATCTCCTTCGCTTTCGTCAGTCGCTGAGCAGAGACATCGTTCATTTGAGCGGGAACAGCTTTCAATCCCTCAATTTGCTTTTTGTAGAAGCTTAGTGTCCCAATTGTACTTTCTGTTCCTAATATTTCACTTCTCTTTTTTCCCCACGCCTTTAATGCGGATGTATAGGCCTGATACTTCTTGTTTGGTTCATCAAGCCTTGTGCGTAATTCGCTAATTTTGGATTCTGTTAGCTTTTTCTTCTGCGCAAGGCTTCCCTCTACTTGAGTATCAAGTTCTTGGTCGGCTTTTTTCTTGGCATCTGTAAAAACTTTCTGCTTGTCATGGAGCGGCTGCTTGTCAATGGTGTATTTTAGAATTGATTCTCGTGCAACGTCTATGGTTTTTAATTCGTCCTTACTGCCATCGATAAACGCTTGCACTTGACGATCAAGGTTATCCAATCTTTCAAGTAGTTTATTAGTGGTGGATATGAGTGCTGTAAATAGCGACAGTTTCTCATTCATCAACAAGATATTGTTTTCGTATTCGGTGAGTTGCTTTTTTTCCAGCTCAACTGCTTCCGCTACTTCGGCAATTTCTTTCTGTTTTACTGGATCGTTATTGGGCGCAGGAATCTCTGTCGGCTTTGTTTTGTCATGTGCATCAAGTTCGAGTTGCTTTTGTAATAAGAGATTGTCCAGTTTGAGACGATGCTCATCTGAGCATTGTTCTGTCAGTGCAATGATACGCTCATTTATCTGGTGAAGTTCCACATTGAGGTGTTGTATCCTTGTAGTTGCTTCAGAGGTTCTATAGGCGATCAACTCATCAAGGGAACCTTTGTTGAGACGGTCAGAAAAATCCACATGCGAGAAGATTACTTTCTTTAGTTCTTGATCAAAGCCTGATTCTTCAATGTTGCCGAGTTGGGTACCGATCTTCTCAAGGAAGTTTTGCGGGATATACTTGGTCAACTCGGGTTGAGCCGAGTCAACAGAATCATCTAAGCCCTTTGTGATCGTCGTGTCACTTTCCCATGTTAGAGTTGCTTGAAAATGTTTTGCCTTGTTGTCCTTTGGTTGTTTGAAGTTATTAGATAATAGAAAGGTGAAATCGCCGTGTTGCTTTGTGTTACACAGCAGACCAAGTGTGTCTGTAAGAGCACTTTTCCCTTTGCCTTTATTGCCAATTATCGCGACCATGTTTGTATTGAGCGGGATGTCGTTGTCGAACCATATTTCGTTGTGGGTATCGCCGAGGGTACTATCAGGTTTCCTTTCAATGCGTATGTTTTGTATATATTTGGTGGTGTTGTTCTGCACATGCACCAGTGCAGGCGGAATGTCGCCCACAAAAACTCTGCCATTCAGCTCGTTTAGTACCTGTAAGAGGCCCTGAAATGTTGGGTCAGCCTTGACCCATGTGAAGCAGTTTCCGAGTCTGTCTTTGTCGCTGGCATCTGAGAACCTGTGTGCGTCGCTACAATCAAGAAGGCGGTCATTAACCCCTGAGTTGGATATGTGTTGTTTTGCTTGTTGCCAAGCCTCAATGCTTTCGGCTGAAATGAACACTAAGTCTGCGGCATTGATGATGGTCTTTTTCTCGGCTATGGAATGGTCATTCCATTTGATGTAAGCCCACTCTGTTTTGCCGACAGCGGTTACGACTTTATCTTCGAAATAATGAGACTGTAGGACTTCACGAACAGCCTCAAAGCTAATGCAAAGGTTATTGAATCCTTCGATTAACGGTGCGTTGAAATTCACCCGTTCATCGGGTGGTACGCTTTTAATTATCATTTGTCCCAAGTCTTCAAGACTGTCACGTGTGGGCAATGCAGCCCACTTGCTGCCTTTTCTAAGGTGTTCGTACTGTGGTGAGAGAACATATTTACTCGAAAGTGCGTTAAGAAACTGTTGCTCTATTAATTCCGGCTTGAGTTCATTCGAGAGAATAATGTGTAAGTTTACACGGCTGAGATGACCGGCGCTTCCGCCAAACTTATCCAGCCTCAATTCAATGACTGGGAGAAACAGATCGATATTAGATAGTCGCCCATTTGCTTGTTCTTCTAAGATGCGCTTGTAGCCAGTGAGGAAGATATAGTCGTTAATCCCAATTACCTTAAATTCGGGAGGGAGTGCTTCAATTTCGCTCAGGAATCTGTCCCAAGGATCCGGGCCAGAGTAGTTGTGGACAAGTGAATCTGGTGTGTGGACGTGTAAGTCCCACTTGCGCCAGAGTGAACCTCTTGGATCATTCATTATGCAACCTCTGAAGTTTTACTAGAGTGGTCTACCATATCACCTTATTACTATGGCCACCCATTGATTGACAGGTAAATTTGTCTTTCTCTATTATCTCCAATTTTGCTACTATTTTCTAATTCCAGGGACAACACACCTGTTCCCCGAAGAAAAAAGGCAATAATATATATACTGCCCCCAATTTTATACTATCGATACATCCTGTTTAAACGAAACCACTCTTTTAGCCACAATTTCGGTTCATACCATTCATAACTGTAATGGTAATAATTGTATGGAGTAATCCTGTCAGGGTAGTGCCAGTCCCATTTTGGATCATCACCAATTTCAAGGAAGTCGTGTAAGTAAGGGTGAAGGTTCCTTGCCAGATTCTCCCCAATAGCAATTCCATTGGGTCTCGATAGGGCTTCTAATTTGGCAGCACGGTTAGCAGGACTCCCTACTGCCGTTAAAAAATTCATCTTATGAAGACCGATTCTTGAAATGAGAACTTCACCCATCTCGATACCGATACGGAAATTCAGAGATGGCAGGCCCTGAGCTACAAGTTGTGGCAAGACATCTACCTGCATCATGTATTTGATTGTCTGAGCCGATTCTATGGCTTGCTGAGCGATCATATCAGTTTTGAGAGTTTCCGTTCCGAGTATTGCCATCACTCCGTCACCTGTATGCTTTTCGACGGTTCCATTCCATTCCCTGACGATCCTCATTACAGTTGTTGTTGCAACATTGAGAATCATCAATGTATCTTCCTGAGAAATATGGGAAGTCACATTTGTAAAGTTTTCGAAATCAAAAAACATAACGGCAGCGGACATGCGCTTAGCAGTCCCGATGCCCAATGCAGTCAAATCGGGCATCGTTCTAGCATCAGGAACTTTTTTTGAACGACGAGCATTGCGTTTAACTTGAACTAATACAAAGCGACTAAGAATATTATAGAGCTTGGAATTCCATTTTCGTGACAGTGGTGCTGACATCTTTCATTACCTCCAGAAAAATATCGTGGCCCGCATAATGACTAAAACCAGAATGAGTACCAAACTGAATGTAATTGCTTCAATGCTGTGCCGCATTTTAAGCATCTTTTTATTTAAACCTTCGGCAAGGATTGTTGCCTGCTCAGCCAAGTCAGCGGTGAGCTCTTCAATCGTCCCATTTTCAAGACAGTCAAGGTATTCCTGACCGCTCATTTTTGAAACAGAGCCGAAGTAAATAAGACTTGTCTGTTGTTTCTTGTCGTCAGCAGTGCTTCCAAAATACGGATATACAACGTTAAACACAAAAAACAGAGATAATAATGATGAGGCAGACATAATGACTAATAAAAAGCCGACAACCTCTCTAATTCTCAAAGAACCGTAAAAGGAAATGATGTCACCAAACTTAAGAATGACCGTGCCAAGAATTAAGCTGTTGAAAGCAATTATTAAGGAGGCTTTTGCATTCGTGGAGACCATATAATTATCATATCTTTTAATGATATCTAAGATAAAAGGTATTTTAGAAGCCGCCGTCAAGTTGTCAGGATTATCACATTTACTTTCTGTCATATCGTACCTATTGTGTAGAAATCTAACGATCACAATGAACAATTCACAGTATACCTATTCCCGAAGAACAAAGGCAATAATATGTCTGTTGCCCTCGATTCCTTCCCCGATTCAAAAAAGAACATCGATAGATTAATCAAAAACGTCGATAGATTTTCGATAGATTCCCAGCAAACTATTTTTTCTTGAAAACATATCTGGTACTTCGTCCTTTTCCTGTCTGTTCAAGAATATCTAATTTAATCAACCCTGTGAGATCACGGTAAGCGGTATTCTGCACAACTTTTAGTTTCTTAACACACCACCCGCTTGTAACAAAGCCTTCCTTGAGAATATGGGTGATGATCTTTTTCTGACGATCATTTAATTTTGCTTCGATAGATGGGGGAATAACCTGGCCGACATCTTTTGCGGAAACATGTATTTTATCAATATCATCTCCAGGTCCTGCAAAAATTACCTGAAAGTAACCGGTGTATGAGTCAATTTCCGGTTCACCGAGACCATGATCAATCATTGCTTCCCACATACGGCGAAAACCGCTCCCGCGCTCTTCAATTCGATGGAAGAAAGAAAGACATTGAGCAAGTAAAGGATTCCTGGAGCATGGCTTATATTTGCCGGATCGAAGCTTAGGCAGTGTCAAAGGAGGTGGAGGCAATCCGGGGCTGGAAATGACAATGCGATCTGAAAACTTCTCAACCAGAATTTTTCTGCCGCGATCTTCATAGTCCCTATGTGCGCCGGCATTAACCAAGGCTTCGCGAATCGCCTCTGTTGGGTATTCATCCAATCTCACTCTATTCAAACCAACGATACGAATGGGGTGTCTCGTATTTCTTTCGATAAAAGTAATGACCTTTTCAATGGCTTTAGGTAGAGGCTCAGTAATATCCTCGTGGTCCATTGGGTTTCCGTCCATCTCTGTACCCCTGTAAGCATCGGCAAGAAAACGACATTGTGGAAAAACAGCAGAAGGGTCTGTGGCCAGCAAAGTTATTCCGGCTGCCGTGGCATAGTATGTGCCATCCATATCGGTCCAAAGAAGGCCGCGTATTAGCAGTTTGTGAATTAATTCCTTTTCAGTGATTGCTGAAGGTTCTATTTGCTCAGCGCTGGCTACGAGTCTTCGTGCTAATTTATAATCCAGATCTTCCCATGCAAATCTCTTCAATGTCTTGTTTTCGAAATTCGATGTAGCTTTAATGGTCTGTTCTGCAATTTTATTTTCATCGGCTGAAGGTTTAATACGAAATTTCTCTTTAAAGAGGCGAACTAAAGATGTTCGGATTTCGTTTTGGAGTTCCAGAAAATTACCGAACCGCTTATATTTAAAACCATCTTTCTGCACTTCCTGAACAAATCCCACTGTACCGGACTCACGTTTCAACTCTACCGGACCCTTCATATAGACGAGGATCGGCATTTTAACTTCCTTTGCGCATCTGTATTCATGGTGAGTTATGGAAAATCCTTCAACAACATGGCCATACTCCTTCCAAATGATTACCAGATAAATATCGCATGCTCGAAGACTCTTAAGACATCCTTTTACCGATTCTTCCGGTGAGGCAGGCTCAAGCTCATATAGAATAGGTTCGCAATGCTGATTGAGAAAAGGGTCTGTGTTGATCAGAGACAACACCGCTATGCGCTCATTTTCCAGTTCTTTCTGGACGGAACTGACAAATACTCGAAGTTTTTTCATTGAGACATCTCCGATTGCAATATCGTGTCAGCCACGAGATAATATTGCTCAATTTTCATGGTCGTAATCCGTATCATTCAACTACAAACGCTTTTCTTAAAAACTTATCCAAAACATCCGTCTTTGTCTCGCCATCCTGCTCTGGCCGCAGATTGAACTTGTTCAGCCTCAAAAAGCGGTAGCCGTAGTTTTCAAGCTCTATCTGACGGCTGATATCATAATCAAGGTATTCCTGGCTAAAATTATGCTTGGTCACGATATCCGGGTTTTTTGTATGGTATTCCACGCCGTCATATTCGAGGATCAGGGCCTGCTCTTTGCCGCCTTTTGAAAAGGTCATGAGAAAGTCAACCCTGTATTTTGGTATCTGCTTTGCGTATTCTGCCCTGATGTATTCTCCGATCTTAAACTGGGGAATGATTTTCACATACTCCCTGTGTGTTTTCACAAAGGTAGTGCTGATCAGAAGGTTATACAGGTCTTTTTCCGGCGGCGATTCAAAAATAGAAGTGTCTTCGATGAAAAAATCATTCTTTTTGTTTTCGTCAAGAAGCTTGTCATAATGCTTTAAAGCATCACCAAGCCTGGTTTTACTGTACTCATTAACCGGCATGCTGTGCACAAAGACCATTGTGTCTTTTGCACGGCTGAAACCCACATTGAGCCTCTGCATCTTTAACTTCCTGATATTATCCGCTGTGCCACCGATAACCGGATAAATGTTCCTTAAATCAGAGTTGCCGTATTTACTGTTTTCCACAAGGGAGTAGTAGACAATATCGCGTTCTTCGCCCTGGACGTCGCCCACAAACCATATTGCCAGGTCATGATTTCTTTTCAGTTCCGGCATGTTAAGCTTTTCATTCAACACCTGCTCCATTCTTGCCTGCTGTTCACGGAAAGAGGTGATAATGCCTACGCTTCCCTTAAAACCGTTTTTGATACGGCTGTCCAGATCGTGAATAATGGCATCTATTTCATCATAGTTTACATTACTGCCGGAATTTCCTTTGGTTTCCACTGGAATAAACTGCAAGACTTCGCCTATCGGTTTGGTGCGTATCCGATTGATGCTAAGATCGAGCAGGGCCGGCTTGTAAAAGAATTCATTTGAATAATCTATGATTTCAGGAAAACTCCGGTAATGCTCACGTAGAGAAGTGGTGTAATTTGCAATGGCTCTGGCAAAACTGAGTGT
>JAFDFV010000020.1 GCA_019309665.1 Deltaproteobacteria bacterium
ATAACAAGAACTGTAAGTAGTCGAGTAGTCAACCACTCTACCAATATCAAAATAATCAAGCGGTGGTATTTAATGAAAAAGCAATTCATCAATTCAATTAAGACGGGCGATATTATCGATGACATCTTTGTGCTGTCTGAAAAAAATCTTGCGCAGAAAAAAGACGGAAATAATTTCTTAAATGTTTCTCTCTCAGACAAAACAGGTATTATAAAGGGTGTTGTGTGGGATAATGTCGACCGGATATCAGCAAAAATATCCGCCGGCGACTTTGCCGGCGTGAAGGGAAAAGTTACAGAATACAGGGGATCTCTTCAACTAGTTATTAAGAATATAGAAGCGTGCTCAGCAGACTCATTTGATCCTTCAGACTTTCTGCCGGAATCCAAATTTAACAGAGATGCCATGTTTGAGCGCCTGTTAAAATTAACTGAAACTGTTGAAACCTTGTATCTAAAAAATCTTCTTGAGGAGGCGGCCTTATTGAACATACACTCTCCATGGCGCGGCTTGCCGATAAAATAGCCGAGCACTATCAATATATTGGAATTGACCGGGATATTCTTATTACAGGCGCAATACTCCACGATATCGGGAAAATAAGCGAGTTCGACTATAAAGTTAAGATAGATTATTCAGACGAAGGAAGGCTGCTTAACCATATTGTCATAGGCGTACAGATGATCGAGGAAAAACTCAAAAATATTAAAAATTTTCCTGATGAACAGGCATTATTAATCAAACATATGATTGTAAGCCATCATGGAACAAGAGAGTTTGGTTCGCCTGAACCACCCAAAACGATTGAGGCTGTATTACTCAACTATATCGACGAGATAGATTCAAAGGTAAACGGCATACGGGAATTTATTGCCAAGGAAAATCCCGGTGAAAAATGGACTTCCTTTCACAGATTACTGGAACGTTTTTTTTACATAGGAAAAAATAAAGAAGATTTATAACAGTTCAGCCACCAAGGCACAAAGACACAAATGAGGGATATGGCTGATAAATTGGGGAATTGCGAATTTAGGAATTATAAATGTAAACTTCCTTCAATTCGGAATTCCTAAATCTCTAAATTCCTAAATTATGAATTTTAGAGAATTATATTATAATCTTGGTGTCTTAGTGTCTTTGTGGCGAAACAATAACGAAGAATTAACTGATTAAAATGTTTATAACTCTTGAAGGCATAGAAGGTTCAGGCAAAACGACTCAGATAAAGAATATAGCTGAATTCTTGCAGAGTAAAGGACAGGACTGCGTTATAACCAGGGAGCCGGGAGGTACAAAGACCGGAGAAAAAATTCGGGCTATCCTTCTTGATCCCGAAAGCAGTGATATGGATCCTATAACTGAGCTTCTTCTGTATATGGCAGACAGGTCTCAACATATTAAGGAATTTATATATCCATCCTTATCTTCAGGCAAAACCGTTTTATGTGATCGTTATTATGATGCCACAGTTGTTTATCAAGGCTTTGCAAGGGGACTTGATATAGGACTTATAAACAGGTTGCATGAATTAGTCTTTGAAAATTTAAAACCTGACATAACAATCCTTCTTGATCTGCCACCTGAAACAGGCTTAATGCGCGCATGGGAACAAATAGAAAACGGCTCAAGGACCGCCCTTGAAACCCGTTTTGAAAAAGAAACCCTCTCATTTCACCAAAAGGTAAGATCCGGCTACCTTGAGCTTGCTAAAAAAGAGCCTTTGAGATTCAGAATTGTCGATGCATCAAATGATGAAAATCAAGTCAAAAATGATATAATAAAGATTTTATCTGCAAGATGGACATAAAGCCAATGATTCATTCTATCTTAGCTGCCATAGGCAATACGCCGCTGGTGGAAATAAGGAAATTAAACCCGAACCCAAAGGTTAAGATATTCGCAAAGCTGGAATATTTTAACCCGGGAGGTTCGATAAAAGACAGAACCGCTCTTTATATGATTGAGAAAGCGGAAAAATCCGGTTTACTTACACACAACAAGACGGTTATCGAGGCTACAAGCGGTAATACAGGGATCGGACTTGCTCTGGTATGCGCTGTAAAAGGGTATAAACTACTGTTAACAATGTCTGAAGCTGTAAGCGTTGAAAGGCAAAAAATCTTGAAGGCTCGGGGTGCTGAAATTTTACTGACGCCTGGGCATCTTGGAACAGATGGCGCCATTGAGGAGGTATATCATCAGGCGCTGGAAAACCCGGATACGTACTATATGACAGATCAGTTCAATAATGAAGCCAACTGCCTGGCACACTACCATGGAACCGCCGAAGAAATCTGGAAACAAACCAAAGGCAATGTATCAATGATTGTTGCAACCATGGGAACAACCGGTACTCTCATGGGCGTCTCAAAAAGGCTGAAAGAATACAACTCTGATATAAAAATAATTGGCGTAGAACCCTACCTTGGGCATAAAATCCAGGGCTTAAAGAATATGAAGGAGGCATACCGTCCAGAAATTTTTGAAAAAAACCGTCTTGATAAAATAGTCAATATTGAAGACGAAGAAGCCTTTGAAATGACAAGGAAACTTGCAAAAAAAGAAGGCATGTTCGTCGGCATGAGCAGTGGCGCAGCTATGGTTATCGCCGGAAAAGAAGCTGAAACCATGACCGAAGGTACAATAGTTGTAATATTCCCGGACGGTGGTGAGCGGTACCTCAGCACCCCGCTTTTTGCAGTACAAAACAAAGTCGGCCTTCAATTTTTTAATACAATGAGCCGGACCAAAGAACCATTTGAGCCGATTCAGCCAGGAAAGGTTTCCATATATTCATGCGGCCCTACAGCTCACGCCAGAATGGACATGGGAGAATGCCGGCGTTTTATCTTTGCAGACCTTCTAAGCCGTTATCTTGATTTCAGAGGTTATTCTGTTACCCACATCATGAATATAACTGATATGGATGACAAAACCATAAATGGTTCTGAAAAAGCGGGTCTTTCTCTCTCTGAATTTACAGAAAAACACATTGATTATTTCAAGAAAGATCTGGCCGACCTAAACATTAAACCTGCCGCGGAATATCCAAAGACAAGCGAACATATCGAAGATATGGTCTTGCTGGCTGAAAAACTCGTTAATAAAGGATTTGCATATGAAAAACTCCGTTCGCTTTATTTTGATATTTCCCGTTTTTCAGATTATGGAAGACTATCAGGTATTGACTTAAACAAGATAAAAATCGGAGCAACAGTAGATCTGGATGAATATGAAAAGGACAATCCACGAGACTTTACTCTCTTCAAAAGATCCAGGCTCTCAGAACTCAAAAGGGGAATATATGTCAAGACAGACTGGGGCAATGTTCGCCCGTCATGGCATATACAGTGTGCTGCCATGTCCATGAAATATCTTGGCGAATTCTTTGATATCCATACAAGCAGCAGAGCGCTCGTATTTCCCCATCACGAAAATGAAATAGCTATAGCTCAATCTTTAACCGGCAAGCCACTGGCCAAATACTGGATTCATTGTGATCAGGTTCTGATTAACAACAAGAACATTAATGACAAAGAAAATAGACTTACTCTTGAAAAACTCTATGATCTCGGCTTTTCCGGAAGAGAAATAAGGTACTGGCTTTTTTCAAGCCATTACAGAAAACCCATTAATTTCTCAGTCGAACGGCTCGAATATGCCAAACATTCCTTAAAAAGACTTGATATCTGTATTAATTCTTTGATGAATTTAAAAGACGAGCTTTCTTATCCCGAACTTGACCAGCTTATTTATGATATTAAACATGGCGTTGTTACCGCCATGGACGATGATCTGAATATTTCAGCAGCACTGGCTTCGATTTTTAATATCATAAAACAAATAAACATATTGATCCTGAAAAAAATGCTCGGCAAAGATGATGCCTCCAAGATTATAGATGCATTTAGAAATATTGATTCAGTGCTGGGAATATTTAACTTTGGAGATGAAATTTCAAATCCTGAAATCCTGCGCCTGATTGAGGAAAGAAATAAGGCCAGAGCAGAAAAAAACTGGGATCTTGCTGATAACATACGTAAACAGCTAATATCACTTGGAGTTACAGTTAAAGACCAGAAGATGAATATAAGTGCCTAAAGTGAGCTAAAGTATATTAAAGTGTCTAAAGTTAAGGAATGCGCCTCCGGCGCTGCTGATTTTAACTTTTCTTCAGTTGCTTGTAACCTTGGCCGACCTTAAGACACTTATAACTTTAAAATTAGCACGCCGAAGGCGTACCACAACTTTAGGCACTTTAGCTCACTTTAGGCATTTTAGGCACTTTAGGCACTTAACAACGTGTCGGGGTACTTTTGAGAACTTAATATAAACACAGCCTCTCTGGAGGTGGTAATTTGAATAGAGGAAATCATGAAACCAATATATTTTCCATTTACGTATATTTCCGAACCGGTTTTAGAGGCGCTTTCCGCCTTTTTCAAACAGATTGTCGTTTACCAGCCTTCAAATCTAAAAATACCTGAAAGTATGCAAAAACCGGCTGATAGCGATTTGCTTGAAATTCGCATTCCAGTTAAGGGAGATGAGAATAAAATTGATAACATTCTAAAAGACTACAAAAACTGGGCAAACATTCATCAGGAAAGTGAACTGGCTTTTTTTAAGACAAAGCCGGATATAATTCCCTTTTTTGGCGAATCCTACACATCACAAATCAAAGCAGATATAAAAAAAAAGCAGAAACAACAGAACGAAAAAAAGCAGGACTCTCTTTTAAATGCAAGAATTTTTCTTCATATGGCCCAGGAATTCGACTCGCAAAACTGGGAAATAAACAAAGAGCTTCTATTATCGGAAGAAAAAACATTGAATCTCATTGATAATCTCAAAGGAGAGGATGAACTATCATTTAAAAAAAATGATAAAGTAAAAACAGTAGAAATAGATTATCAAAGCGAGTATATGACACCTGATCGAATTATTGCATGGACACATTTGCTGCAATACGATCAAGATATGTCAAACCTGTTTATAACAAACAGCCGCTCAGTTGTTGAGCATCTGGTAGAAAAAACCCCTGAGGCAAAAATTGTACTTAGTATTGATTCAATACCTCTGACCAACAGCAGGGATAAAAAGACAGAAAAATGGCAAAAAAGTTTAATCAAGCAGCTTGAATTACTTCAGGAAAATCCCCTGCCTGCATCAGAAGACATCAAAATTAAATCGCCTTTTGATAAAGACGACGGCAAAAAAGTTTCATTAACACTATATCTTGTCCCGGGCGAATCTCCTTATAATTTTTTTACCCGCAGTGCCTGGCATAAAACGCCTGTTAAAGAAATAAATAAGAAAAGCGGATTTAACAATACTCTGATAGGATTTGTTGAATTTTAATCCACAGATTACGCAGATTACACAGATTTTCACGAGTTAGCTGCTTATAATTATTACCCCAGAAAAAATTATCAAAATTTATCAGAATACTTGACTATCCTTATTAATTGGTATAATGACATTTTTGATATGTAAAAAATCAAGTTTGATTTTATAATCGTTAATTAATTTTTTATGAAAGGAGACTTTTTCAAATGGCTTTTAAACCTACTGTCGACTTGGACAAATGTGAAGGTTGTGAAGAATGTGTGGAAAATTGCCCTTCTGATGTTCTGGAAATGAAGGATGGCAAAGCATTCGTAGCTAATGAGGATGAATGTCTTGGCTGTGAAACATGCATCGAAGTTTGCGAACAAGGCGCTATTACCGTTGAAGAGATTTAATTAATTTGCACTTTTTTTATTTTTCTATTAGCTATTAAGGTGGGCCACAAGCCCACCTTTTTAATTTTCTGAAAAAATAATCAAAACGATTTCTTTACGGAAGCATAAAACTCCGCCATAAGCATCCACCAAAAACATACGATGGCCTATTCTCTTTCTTTTTGCTGCAATATGTAATTGATTTATATCTTTGTTCCCTTAGATAATGCCTGATAATAATTCTATAATAAAATATCCTGACATGGCTCTTGTAAAACAAAAGCTTCATAAATCAGGAGGTAAGGATTTATCTGCTAAAATATTATCTGCTCTATCGTCATTACCCATTTCCAATAGTATAAAGCCTGAAGAAACCGTAGCTGTGGCAGTTGGGAGTAGAAACATCAGTAAAATTGACGGAATCCTTTACTATTGTTTGAGCTTTCTAAAAACAAAGGGACTCAAGCCTTTCATAATACTAGCCATGGGAAGTCACGGGGGTGCCACAAGTGACGGTCAGAGGAATGTCCTTGCAAAACTTGGGATCACGGAATCTGCGATGGGAGTTCCTGTTGTTTCGGATATGGATGTTGAATGTATAAGCGAGGTTCCAAAAAGTCCGAAAATATATATTTCAAAAGCAGCTTTAAAGGCAGATCATATAGTAATTATTAATAGAATAAAGAACCATACCAAGTTCAGGGCTGATATAGAAAGCGGCCTGTGCAAGATGCTGTCAATAGGTCTTGGCAAAGCAAAAGGTGCGGCTGAATTTCATCAATGCGCTATAAAGAATAGCTTCAGAATTATTGAAGATGCTGCAAAAATTATAATTAATAAGTGTAATATTCTTTTCGGAATAGCCCTTCTGGAAGATGGATTTGGGGATTTAGCCCATGCAGAAGCAATTCTACCATCATCAATTATAGAACGCGAAAAAATACTTCTCAAAAATGCTGCCGCAATGATGGGACATATCCCATTTGACCTTCTCGATATATTAATCATAGATTATATCGGCAAAAATATCAGTGGAATCGGCATGGATTCCAATATTACAGGCAGACACAGGGATATCATGGGAGATTTTTATACGGCTCCCCATGTTAAACGTATATTTGTAAGGAATTTATCACCTGATTCAGATGGCAATGGTCATGGAATCGGCCTTGCAGACATTACCACAAAACGGCTTGTCAATGCACTGGATTTTAAAAAAACATATACAAATGCGATCACAGCGATTTCGCCTGAAAAAGCGGCAATACCAATACATTTTGACACAGACCGTGAATCGCTTGAAGCATGTTCAAAAACCATAGGTTTAAAGTCAATGGAAAAGGCACGTATCGTCAGGATTAAAGATACAGCAACCCTCGAACTTTTACAGGTTTCAAAAGCACTTTTGCCGGATATTTTATCAAATCCCAATCTAAAACAGATAACAGAATGGACTCCTTTTCAGTTTGACAATAATGGCAATCTGCCCGAATTGTCTTCCTTATTGTCCCGGTAAAAGGTTATGAAAGAAGATCAAATTATCCATCATTTTATTTTCCAGACAAAGTTTGGTTATTCTGTAATTTTTTATAAAAAAAGTCCGTTTTTACTAACAAGAATAGTTCTTCCTAAAACAAATAATAAAAACAAACAGCAAAATTACAAGCCGCATCAAAAAGCTATTATTATATCAAAATTAATAATAGATTATTTTAATGGGTCGCCTGTTCATATGATCAGGCCTTCATGGGAATGGCTGGATGCAGGGAGACTTACTATGTTGCAAAAATCAGTATATTCAGCCACTGCAAAAATTCCATATGGAAAACTGAGTTCATACAAAGAAATCGCTGAAGCCATTAACAGACCCAATGCCTATCGTTTCGTAGGCACCACACTTGCCAAAAACCGCTTTCCGATCCTTATACCATGTCACAGAGTAGTCAGAAGCAATAATACAATCGGCCTGTTCGCCGGAGGAAAGAATCTGAAAATAAAAATGATAGAACTCGAATCGGCGCAGATCAAATAAAAAATCGATCAATTTAGTTGGGGAAGTTATTTCGTCCTTTTTAAAAAAGACATCGACTTTTTTGTTTTGTACTTTGAGATCTTCCGGCTTGTCAGGGTCAGGCCTTCATGATTTTTATGATTCGTTCATCCAGGCAAGAACGCAAAAAGGTATTCATCGGCTTCTGATCACCAGATTCGTAAAAAGCCGGCATCAGTTGATTAAATTCTAACTGTCTCTTGGCAGGAAGATTAATCACAGGATACCCGGCACTCAACAATAGCCCGTTCATAATGAAACGTCCCATGCGTTTGTTTACATCATAAAAAAATTGACATCGAGCCATCGTAAGAAATAAGAAAATTGCCCGATCATAAATATCCGCTATTTTATAGGCTTGAGCCACCATATTATCAAATAAAGCAGGCAACATAACGGCTTCCGGTGGCATATACTCAGTGCCTGCAATAGTAACCCCGCCGGAACGGAATCCGCCACATTCCAAAGCTTCTTCTTTGCCAGCTATTTGATGAAGTTCACATGCTTTTTCAGCCGTGACTTCAAACCGACCTTTTTCAATCCATTCAAATAAAGTACGCCATGTTTTACCCTGGTTTAGAGCAATTTGCTGATCAGATATCTTATGTCCGCCAATTGTTACTCCATCTAATAGCGTTTGGATTTCCGCCAGGGTAAAATTGATGCCTTCCAAGTTTACTGCATCAAAAACCAGCTCGACTAATTGGCGTTTAGCAAGCATCAAAGCTTTATCCTGATCAGGCTTCATATTCCACTGGTTATCTTTCACTTTTATTATTTGTATTTTATTATTAGTGACTACTCACGTAGTCAGGCTAAAACGTTTTAGGTCATAAAACATGATTCTTGTGGGCTCTTCTTTGTCTTCATCGTGCAAGAAGTCAAATTCATTTTTTTTGTAAAATCTTAAGACCTCTTTTCTATTGTAAGCGTCGATAGTCAAGAATCTACAACCGGTTCTGTTGTCCGTAGTGAAGAGTGCTTTCAAAAGGTTGATAAGGTGAGTGCCGAGCCCGTTGCGCTGGGACTCCTTATGAACGCCAAGACGTGCGATTTTTACTGCGGGATATTCCTCTATGTATCTCTTCTTGTGAGAGATTAGTTTCCTTTTAAGAGATTTTGAGAGCTTTATCGTGTCATTTGCGAGCGCAACAAAAGCAAGCGGACCCAAGCTTCTCGCCCCTTTCGATTTTAAATAAAGGGCGTAAGTTTCTGCAAGGAGATCCTCTTTGTAGTGAACAGCATCCTTGTGGAAGAACTCATTTAAGTCCTGGTTTCCACAATCGCACTTTGTTGTTATGGAAAATTTTTTTACTTTATCGAGGACAAACAACTCATCATTTATGTGATTTCGACGGCACAGAATTGGCATGTTTCATAAGTTTCGCTGCAAAGCGAGCAAGCTTAGGCGTGGGAATAGGATGTGACGGAACCGCACTTTTTGCTTCGACGCGCCTGATAAAATTTTCGGAATCTTTTTTATTCAGCTTTGGAGTCGCTTTGATTTTAAGCGCCAAGGTGCACCTCCTTTCTGTTTAAACAATTGGTTGTGTTTACTTTCTTCCAAAGTACAATTGGACAGAAGAATTTGTCAAGTTTTTTATCGGTCAAAACATTCTCCTCCTTGGCTACAATCCGATAGAGTCAAGAGCGGACTTGCCCCCAATTTCCCCCAATTTCCAATTTTTCTTGCCGTATTGTTTATGAAAGTCCCGTGTCTTGAGGGTTGAGATCGGGTTTATGACGTTTTCGGAAAGCTCCCGAAGATTGGAATTGTGGAACTGTATCTTTAAACTCAATTCTTCATGTCCTTGACATGTTTTTTCAATGTATCTGCGTAAATAGATGTCAGCTAATGCGCTAATCAAGACGCGACACCGAGCCTGCACAGATTCCCCTTGAGTTTTTGGCTAAAATCAGACATATTGTTACCACTTAAAAACAAATGAGGACTTTTTGTCTGGAGCCAAAAATGAAAAAACGACCTGAAGAAATTTTCCGCAAGCACGGTGGCCAGCTTCGAATGAGCGAGGCCATCAAACACGGCATCACACGCTATATGCTCTATTCGCTAAGGGATAAGGGCGTCATCGAACAAGTGAGCAGAGGTATCTATCGGCTGGTGGAACTGCCTCCGATCAGCAACCCCGATCTGGTTACGGTGAGCCTTCGCTTTCCGAACATCGTCATCTGTCTTGTCTCCGCACTGGCCTATCATGACATTACGACTCAGATTCCGCATGATGTTTCCGTAGCGGTACCAAGGGACTCACGTATGCCTTCACTCGACTATCCTCCCATCCAGGCCCACAGATTCTCGAATGAAGCATACAAATCCGGCATCGAGAAGCATCGGATTGATGGAATGCACGTCAAAGTCTACAGCCCCGAGAAAACCCTGGCCGACTGCTTCAAGTTTCGCAATAAGATCGGAATGGACGTGGTGCTGGAAGCACTGAAGCTCTACAAGACACGAAAGAAGTTCGACCTCGGAGAACTGCTCAAATACGCCAAGATCTGCCGGGTCGAAAAGGTGATGCGGCCATACCTGGAGGCGACGGTATGAAGTCTCCCAGAAACATCCCAGCGTCCGTCCGGCAACGTATCCTCAACCGCGCCAAGAGCGACCGACGGCCATTCAACGAGTTGCTTCAATACTACGCCATGGAGCGATTCCTCTACCGGCTATCCCAATCCACTCACGCCGACCGATTCATTCTCAAAGGAGCTTTGATGCTGAGAGTCTGGCGTTCGCCGGAACTTCGTCCGACCATGGACATCGACATGCTGGGAAGAACGAGTAACAGGGAAGCCGACATCATCGCGCAGATCCGGGACATCTTGTCCATGGACGTGGAAGCGGACGGACTTGCCTTCGATGCTGATTCCATTCAGGCCGAGCGGATCACCGAAGACGCTGATTATGAGGGGATCAGGATTCGGTTCCGGGGCACACTGGACTCTGCGAGGATCAACATGCAGGTCGATATCGGCTTCGGCGACGTCGTGTATCCGAAGCCTGAAAAAGCGGAGCTTCCGACCATGCTGGATTCACCTGCGCCACGGCTGCTCTGCTACAGCCGGGAGAGCTCTATAGCGGAAAAGTTCGAAACCATGGTCAAACTGGGTGTGTTGAACAGCCGGATGAAGGATTTCTACGACATATGGTTGTTGTCCCGGCAATTCGATTTCGATGGAGCCAAGCTGGCCGAAGCCATTCGTCTGACCTTTGAAAGGCGGGGCACAGCACTGCCCACGGAAATCGAGGCCTTCACGGAACCCTTTATCGATGCGAAACAAATCCAATGGACGACGTTCTGGAAAAGATTCCAACAGGATCACGTTCCCGTTTCATTCAGGGAAGTCACGACTGCGGTGGATGGATTTCTCACGCCAGTTGTCGCGGCCCTTTCCTCCGGCAAACCAAGTCGCACAAACTGGATCGCATCCGGCCCATGGTCCTGAGCCGATGGACTCCCATCAAAAAGAGCACCCTCAATCATTTTTCATCCGCACAGCTCGAAATTTTTCTTCAACACTATTCGAAAAAATTCTGTTAAGGGATAAAATATTAAAACCTGCATAAATTTCCTGTCGAATGAAGTTTTCATTTTTACCATGGAATTCAATGGATTTAATATGATATTTTAGAGACTTATAAAA
>JAFDFV010000229.1 GCA_019309665.1 Deltaproteobacteria bacterium
CGGAAACTTTAGAACTTATAATGATATAAAAAATTAAAAAAAGATAGTGGGTTATCCGCCTGAAATGGGGAGAGCTTAAGGAAAAACGATTATTGTGGTGACAATGAAAATAAGGAAAATAGCTTTGTGTCTAAATGGTATCCCAAAAAGAATCGATATTTTCGCCATTTTCGGGGCTTATACTACAAGGACAATCACAGGAGCAAATGCAAGGACAATCGCAGGAGCCTGTGCATGCCCAAGATGGGTTCTTAGCAGAGTCCGCAGATAGTGCCTCTGCTGGAATATTGCCTAATAGTAACAAATAGTCGCTGCTATTCGGAATATTTAGTGATTTCATTGTGTTAACCCTTTCTATAAGTCTCATGAAAAAGTATTTACCCTGCACCTTTTAATAATTAAAGTATCAATATAAGGCCAGATTGCCCAATAAATGTTGGGCTCAATACATCACAATTTCAAACTTTTGTCAATAGAAACTGACTGTTCATTTAAGGTTCAAAAAAGCTTTTTTCCAGTACAACAAAATCTTTCAAAAATTGATAAGAAAACAATGTGCATACCCCACCGCAAGCGGTTGAGGTATTCAAAAAATCATACATTCCACTAAAAGTTTGCCATATACTAAACTTATTATTGCCTAAGGTTTGTATCAAGACTTTTTATAATTCTCCTCAGCTTCTTTCCAACTGATTCAGGCGTAAATTGCTTCATGAAAGAAACTCCATTGTTTCTATAGGTCTCCCAAATCTCTTTATAGCTATAGAGTTGAATAACTCCTTTTGCAAAATCTTTTGGATTATCAGCAATAATTACTTCATTTCCATTGAACCCAAAACCTTCAGCCCCAATTGATGTAGTGACAACCGGCAAACCACAGCAAAGATATTCTCCAATTTTTCCTTTCATACCAGCTCCAAATCTCAAGGGAGCTATGGCAACACGATGTGATTTTATCATAGTTCTATGATCTTTTATGAACCCTGAAACATTCACATTAGGGAAAATATCTTTGTAATTGCTAAAATGCTTGGGCGGAGAGCTTCCTGCTATAGTTATCTTTAAACCAGGCAATGATTTATTAAGAATTGGATGAATCTCTTTCATAAAGAATTCAATAGCATCCTTATTAGGTGGGAACCTATACCCTCCAAGAAATACAATTCCATTTGTTTTTTCAAAACCAATTAACTTATCGTAATTTCTATGGATATTGGGTATTACAGATATGTTAAAATCAATTTTTATGATACTCTTTAGCAGAATCTCTTTTTCTTTCTCAGTAACAACCCATACAGAATCTGCATCTTGCAAAGCTCTAAATTCTCTAAGGCGTGTATTTTCAGCTTGTTTTCGGCAGTTCTCAGTTCTAGTAACTTCAGCCTGTCTTTTTTCACGAAGAAAATGAAGGTCAACTGTATCCAATATTAGGTGGCAATCTGGCTGAGTTTTCCTTAATTGCGATGCATAATCATTAAATATGAAATAGTGTAAAAAAACAGCGACGTCAAACTTATGCTTTGATATTAATTCTATAAAGTCTGTAATATTTTGAGGATATTTGTTAACGCAAGAAAAACATTCAACTCCAGAATTCTCTAAAAATTGTTTATATTTCTCATTGGCTTTAGAATATGAAAACCTATGATCCGCAAAAAAAGTTACATTATCCCCCTGTTTTAAAAAAATACTTACAATCTCGGTTATCCGCAAGGCTGTTGAATGTTTGTCATGTTCCGGAAATTGCCAGTAACAAACTAATATATTCATAAAAAATCCAATAGAGTTGTATCTAATAAAAGGTATTTTAACATTTGCTTCAAAAATCTTATCATTTTTCTGTGTAAAATAGATTTAGAAAAATCAACATGTTACAAACCCGGAGAACTGTTACAAAATTAGTGTTTGTCGTCAAATGAAAACTATGATATATTTTTTAAAATATCAAATTTGATAGTAACGCCCCCTCACATCACTAAAAAACAATTCAATTAATCTATACAAAAAAAGGAAATCGCTATGAGTGACTATTTATCGGCTATCATGATCATTTGCATTACGGTTATTATTGTTTTTATCATATTTCGCAATAAATTGAAAAGCTTTTCAGTTAAATGGCTGAAATTGATTTTCAAGATGAAAACACATGAACCATCTGGTACTGATGCTGGAAAAAAACCCGAAAAAGGGGATAGCAATCCTACGATCAACCAATCAAGCAATGGTAATACAATGATAGGAGTGGGTAATAAAATTGTTTCTTCTATCAAATTAAAATAATTAATAAAAATTCTAATTATGAAGATATGTGCTAATTATAAAGATGAACGTAAAGCTTTTTTATCCTTGATTGAACCTAACTGTAAAAACAGGATTATTTTGTTCACCGGTCAATCAGGGATGGGAAAAACTCATCTGATTGAGGCTTGTAGAAAAGATGTTTGCAAGCCTGTTTATTTTTTGCCGTTTCAATTCCGTGATACAGCGGTTGGCATTGCTGAAATTTTCTGGAGAACAGGAGACTGTATCGGCTGGAAGAATCTTCCAGTATTTACAGAAAAAATATCGGAATTAAATAAAGCTATTGTCAATATCAAAGGCAACACGATCATAGGTATTAATAATCAGATTAGCGTTATTTTACAGGTAGAATATAGAGAAGCCCGTGAAGAGCTACAAGCTGCTCTTACATCAGCCTTGTTTGAAGATCTACGGAAACTAAAGCAAAGTTTGCTTATAGTTATTGATACTTATGAGGATGGCGCAAGCGAAGTAAAAAAGTGGATAAGCGGACCTTTTCTCATGCGGGTTGCAAATACTGAAAATGTCCGTGTCCGCGTGGCTATAGCAGGGCAGGAAGTGCCGAAATCCGATATAGAGTGGGGGCATTGCTGTAATAAACATGAATTGGATGGCGTGACGAAGGGTCGGTATTGGCTCCCGGTTGTTAAGGCTCTGAACCGAGAGGTTCCAGAGGAACCCGCTAAGACATTCTTGGCGGGGATTTGTTATGCATTTGATGGTAATCCCATGAGTATAATGAATAAAATTACGGGATTCTCAAAACTTAAATCTTCTAATTCGCTTAAAAAAATGGGTAAAAGTTTAATTTTGAATTTCAAAAAATTATGTGATATTTCAGGCTATTAAAAAATATTGTCTCATTATTGTAAAATTTTAATTATCATGAGGCTCTTGCTGATACCTGCAAAGTGTGAATTTTTTATTAAATTCAATCACAATATATTGTATTGTGATATGATTTCTTCGTGTTTTTGCAAGAGGTTTTTGTGTGATCGGCTTTATTTATACTGCCATATAGCATTAAGCACAATATGTTGTGGTCATCAATTAAACAATACACAACTTTTTTAAGCGAATTAGAAGTTAAATAATATGAATAAAGATATATCAAGAAATCTTCAATCAGTAACAACCCCTGAAGATGGACAATGGTTAGCTTTTCAATTTTCTCTTGAGAACAAGCCCTCGTCGCTTCGCGACTCGGTTTATAAAGCAGTGATTCCACATTGGTTCGATTATACATTTTTAAATGCTATCTTGGACTGTCCATTAAATGAGACAGACTTCAAAACATTAACAGAGCTTCCTTTTGTAGAGGTTTTTCCAGGTCGTGGTTACAATATCCATAAACTAATTAGAAACCTCATACTCGAAAAAATATGGCTAAAGGATAAGAATCAGTATAGAAAATACAGTCTAAAAGCTGCGAAATATTGTTCCCATCAGAATCAGCTTGATCCCGCCTGGAAATCTGAAAATCTTTATCATTCTCTAATTGCAGGAAATAAAGATGCGGTGAAGAATTTCTCATCTCAGGCCCTTAATTGGTATAATGCTCCAAACTTCGCATATGACAAATTAGAGATGTTAAACCGCCCAGTTTTAGACGCGGTTAAATTCGGTCTTTTTCAAGGTGTTGCGGCTGCTTGGG
>JAFDFV010000566.1 GCA_019309665.1 Deltaproteobacteria bacterium
CCTCCCCATCTATGAGCCGGGCCTTGACGAAATTGTAAAAACTGTCCGTGGAAAAAATCTTTTTTTCAGCACAGATGTAGACAAAGGGATCAAAGAGTCTGATATTATTTTCGTAAGTGTCAATACTCCTACCAAGACATTTGGTGTTGGCGCCGGCATGGCTGCTGATCTTCAATACTGGGAAAAAACTGCAAGGCATATTTTGCAATGCGCTGAATCCCCGAAGATAATCGTAGAGAAAAGTACTCTTCCGGTTAAAACAGCCCTCGCTATGGAAAGAATTCTCACTTCAAATAATAATAAAATTCATTTTGAAGTGCTTTCCAACCCGGAATTTTTAGCCGAAGGCACGGCTATTAATGATTTGGAAAATCCGGATAGAGTCCTTATCGGTTCACGGCAAACAGAAAGCGGAATAAAAGCCAGAGATGAGCTGGTAGAAATTTATGCAACCTGGATAGACAAACAACGAATTATAACTTCCGATATCTGGAGCAGCGAACTTTCCAAAATAGTTTCAAATGCGTTTCTGGCCCAAAGAATATCATCTATAAATTCAATTTCCGCCCTGTGTGAAAAGACAGATGCCGACATTAATGATGTTGCAAGAGCCGTTGGATTTGACAGCCGTATTGGAAATAAATTTCTAACCGCAAGCATTGGTTTCGGCGGATCATGTTTTAAAAAAGATATTCTCAATCTGGTCTATCTTTGCAGACATTATGGCCTTAATGAAGTCGCCGATTACTGGAACAGCGTGGTAAAAATTAATGATTTCCAAAAAGAACGTTTTGTCATTAACATGCTTACAGCGATGTTCAACACACTGGTTAACAAAAAAATATGTCTTTTGGGGTTTGCATTTAAAGCAAATACAGGAGACACAAGAGAAAGCCCTGCCATATATATAGCCAAAAGATTAATTGAGGAAAAAGCAGAGCTGGTAATAACTGATCCTAAAGCTCTTAAGAGAGCAAGGATTCGGAAGCTATGCTATAGCTATTATGACTGAGTGGGATATATATAAAGACCTTAACTATGAAAAAATTTATAACTCGATGATTAAACCTGCCTTTTTCTTTGATGGTCGTAATATCGTTGATCATCAAAGACTTTTTGAAATCGGGTTCAATGTATTTCCTATAGGCAAATCGGCCTTAACGCATTTTTAGATATAGACTTTCAGATAATTAATTTCACTGCGTTATCAGTCGTCGACGTATAACTAATACGCCTTCCTCCTTCTGGCCTTGTGAAATTAATTATCTGAAAGTCTAACCCGAACGAAGAAAATTATAAACAATAAGTAGTTACGATAATTCAGTGTAATTCCGTGGTGAATTATTATAATCAAAGGAGTTTCCATGAAATATTATGATAATAAACGCATAATAATTACGGGCGGTGCTGGCTTTTTGGGCTCTCATCTTTGCAAACGACTGGTCGGCAAAGGTTATGAAGTTTTATGCGTTGACAATTGTTTTACAGGTACCAGAAAAAATATAGCAGGCCTTCTAAGCAATCCGAATTTTGAATTTATTCGTCATGACATTACTTTTCCGCTTTATATAGAGACGGATGAAATATATAACCTTGCCTGTCCCGCATCTCCGATTCATTATCAGTTTGATCCGGTTCAAACAACAAAGACGAGCGTACACGGCGCCATCAATATGCTGGGACTGGCTAAAAGGGTAAAAGCCAAAATCTTGCAGGCATCGACAAGCGAAGTTTACGGCGACCCTGAAATTCACCCCCAGCCTGAAAGTTACTGGGGAAAAGTAAATCCTATAGGACCAAGGTCTTGTTATGATGAGGGGAAAAGGTGCGCTGAAACACTTTTTTTTGACTACCATCGTCAACATGGCCTTAAAATCAAAGTCGCAAGGCTGTTTAATACATATGGCCCGCAAATGCATCCAAATGATGGGCGGGTGGTCAGCAATTTTATTGTACAGGCACTTTCAAATAAGGACATAACTGTCTTTGGCGACGGCTCACAGACCAGATCTTTTTGCTATGTTGACGATCTAATAGAAGGCTTGATCAAAATGATGAACAGCCCGGATAATTTCACCGGTCCGGTCAACCTTGGAAACCAGGATGAATTCTCCGTACTTGAATTAGCAAAAAAAATCATAGAGATAACAGATTCTAAATCAAAAATTGTTTTCAGGCCGCTGCCCCAGGATGACCCATGCCGGCGTCAGCCGGATATCAGCCTGGCTAAAGAAAAACTCGACTGGCAGCCAACTGTTAGTCTGGACAAAGGGCTGGAAAAAACAATTGAATATTTTGATAAAATATTAGGTAGCCGTTCACGGCTTGAAACTTGAAATTGGAAAGTAGAAATTAGGGAGAGACGAAACGAGTTCACGAGTTGGATATTTA
>JAFDFV010000021.1 GCA_019309665.1 Deltaproteobacteria bacterium
AACATGATCAAATTTTTTAGCATCATATGGAACATTTACATTGCCCCAGTTAATCTTGTCAGCAGTATTTTCATCTTTTACGATAAATTTGTCATCAGGAGCACGGCCTGTGCTCTTCCCTGGCTTGCTAACAAACAGGGGCACAGATGAGTGATAACTCCCTCATTATTTTTTTCTGCTTGCTCGTATAATATCGGAGTGCAATAATTCCAGTGTACTTTTTTCAGATTCGTCAAACCAAGGTATTCAAGCCCTGGTTCCAGCTCCAAAAGTTCATCTATTGTTTTCATATTACCACCTCACGACCATAATTTACAAAATTATTTCTCTTTCAAAATCTTAAATAAATATTTATTTATTATATCATAATTGCATACTTCATAATATTTTCGAGATGTCATTTGTATAATGCTCATGTCTGATGGATTTACTTCAGGAATACAATCCTCCCTTATAACAATACGCTGGTACCTGCCGGAAACTGTTGGAAATTTTCCTGTATAAATTTTAATCTTGTCTTTTTGTAATTCCGGAATTTTACATTCTATTAATTCTAAATCAATTTCCTTTGATAGTTTCTCAAAACCAGTTTCACTCAATTCAATTCCTCTTACATTATATCGAATAAGCAGGTCATCACTATTTACAAATATATCCTTAATCGTTTGAAAAACATAAAGATTAAAAGGCATTTTTCTATCAAAAAACAGCATTCGCAAAGATTTTTCGCATCCAGACAACCTGTCTGCCTTGTTTATAGCAGGAGATATCATAATGCGATTGTCGCCCTCAAAAAAAAATGTTGGGGGGCCATCACAATGCTCTATGCCTATCCCTAGTTCGAGGTTGGGGAGATTGTTCTTCTTATTTATTATATTGTACCGCTGTATAATTTGCAGCATGTTAACAGCCAGTCCACATGCGCGGGCAACGCTGTACCAATTCCCAGGAGTATCAGCACGCTCATATATTGATATGATAACTGCATCTCCTTCAATAAATACTTTAAGCGCGCCGTATCGAGATAAAATCTCAGCTATTGGATCAAAAAAATTAAGACTAAAATTAGATGCAGGATTTAATCCCTTCTCGTTCATCTGATTAACTATATCACAAGAACCCCGCACATCAGCTTTAATTATTACATGATTGATAATTGGTTTTTCGCCAACAACGAGTTCATGTGGAAGAAGAAATTCATACAATGTATTATTAGCGCGGGAAAGCTTGATAATTCTTTCTTCAAAAGTCAGATTAACACAATCAATGGCATCATTTAGTAGTTTGAAATTTTCAAGATCTCTGTGATAACGGGCAAAATTTTTAATGAATTGTAATAAATATTTTTTCTTCTTTTCATTAGTAATTCTTTTTTGATTATTAATTATCTTGCGAAGCGGCGTAAGAGAATAAGATTTGCCATAATATTTATTAAATTTTTTGAGTTTGTTTTTAATATTTTTTCTTGCTTTCGGCGTAATTATAAACTGTAATACCTCTTGCGGAAACAAAGGAGGACAGTATTCATGGTAAATATGCCGCATTTCATAAAATGCAATAATGCTTTCCATCAAACCATTGCTGCTAAACTTCTTGAGAAACAAATTTAAAAAAGCTTTCTGCTCCTTTAACCTTTGCTTTAATTTTAGAAGCTCTTCTTTGTCTCCTTTTTGCTTTTTTAATTTTCTATATAAGTTTTGAGTATGAAAGTAGTTAAATAGAATATCAATATTATCAACTTCTTTAATCAAATTATCTATAATCTTATCATAGTTATCCTGAAATTTATCTTGATCAGAAATTTCCTGCGGGCCGAAGTCTTTTTTGTAAATATCGCCAAGAATACTTTTAATCAAATAAATTAATGCTTCATATCTATTGGGATCTTCAAAGCGATGTCCCAGCAGCATATATTCTTCCAACATAAAAACATCATCATAAGGATTATAAACCCGTAAAAAGGAATTGGAAAAAAATTCATCGGGAAGAATTGCATTACTTCCAAAATTTACTTTACGCAATTCATTTAAACCTTCTGTCTGCACCTTGAACAGACATTTAAAAACATCAATGCCTACCTCGCGAAAAACTGATTTTTTATTTTGCATTATTTTTGAAAGTTCTTTTTTTAATTCTATTGTCATAGCCTGATTACGAGCTATTTCATGCTTGTGTATGATATTTTTAAAATTTTGCACGCTTGCTTCATATTGTTTTCTGATTTCCCTGATAAACAGTTCAATTACTGCTATCTGTGCCAAGTAATCAATTTGAACTTCACGGGCAAGTTTTGCCTTATTAATTGCATCTATCAATACATCATGACAGAGTCTTTTGAATTCATCTCTTTCTTTAAACCAGTCAAATTTTTTATCCAAACCCGGTGTATGTGATGATTTAAACATCCTTACAATTAGCTGAAGTATCACTTTGCTTGTTATTTTGCAAAACTCCGGACTAAGATGCACATCAAGGAGAATGTTATTCACGCCCGGATTAAGCCTGTTCAGAGACAAGTTAATAGAATAACTTTTTAGTGGCAAGCCTTTCAGGCTGGGAACTTTTGTAAAAAAATTAAAAAAAACAGCCATATTCTTTCCGACAAATTAAATCATTGTAAAAATATTTTAAGGCTTTAGCATATTAAAACCTGTCTGCGCTTCAAAAACACGAACACCTGTACTGTCTATCAGCTCGAATAATATTACTTCCATTATATGCCAGACCTTTACACCGTTTCGCACACAACCGGTCACGGTCAATTCCTTTCTACCGCATGCTATGTGCATATGAAGCATGGGATTACCCTTTTCATCAGGAAAAAGCGTTCCGGTTCCCGCTATCTCATAGACATTTTCAAGCATATACTCCATTGGAGAAACAGGTTTAGATCTTCCCTCTTCCGGCCCGACAATAAGCTTACTTCCTGTATCAGCACCTCCAACTGCTATTAAAGCAGCGGCTTTGATGGACTGCTCACGGGCAAATCTCTCAATTTCTTCATGAAGAATATCTCCATCCTCAAGGCGTATAACAAAAGTCCGCCCCTGCCTGGCCTGTGAAAATTTCATCGCCCTCCAACCTCCAACCTTGAACGGTTACATTATTTGAAACAGCCATTATGCTGAGCCCAAATATGCCCTTATACTGTCAGCAATGGCTTCCCATGTCCATTTGCGTTTTTCATCATCCGTTTCCAGAAGAGTTACGCGAAAGCCCTTTCTTGTGCAGCAGAAACCCGTTAAAGGAACCACGCATATTCCTATAGAGCCAAGCAGATAATAGACAAAACGTTTATCTACCTCTACATCTTTTACTTTCTCTTCTACAAACTCTTTTGCCATAGAGTTTTCTATGGGTAATGTCTGATTTTCGTTTAAGATATTATCTTTAAACAAAATGGACATATAGAATGCGCCTTTAGGCTTTACTACATGTATGCCGTCAACTTTAGAAAATATTTCCCAGGCCTCCTGGGCGCGGTACTCAAAAACTTTTTTTCGTTTATCCAGATGTTCCGCATATCTTGGGTCACCCATAATCAGGGGTATTGAATATTGCGGAAGACTGGTTGAACATACTTCAAGCATTTTTGCATTTATCAGGCTGTTAATATACCTCTGGAAGTCATAATTTGTATCCTGATTCAAAACTTCTATCCAGCCGCATCTGCTTCCAGGCCATGGGTATTCTTTGGATATTCCGTGCAATGCCATTCCAGGAACATCCCTTATCACCTCGCTCAAGTGCACCATTTCATATCCATTATAAACAATGTTTGCATATATTTCATCGGATATAATAAATATCTGATATTTTCTCGCTATATCCACAATTTTTTCAAGAACAGCGCGAGGATAAACCGCACCTGTCGGATTGTCCGGATTTATATAAAGGATGCCTGCAATTGAATCGTTATATTTAACCTTGTTTTCAAGGTCCTCGAGATCCGGCATCCACTCGTTTTCAGGATCCAGATTATAAGTCAGGTGTCCATAACCGGAATGGGCCGCCTCAGCCGACGAATGGGTAGAATACGCCGGTGAAGGACCGATTACTCTCGCTTCTCTTCTGAGAAAACCGAATATTTTGGCAACAGCATCACCAAGGCCATTGAAGAAAATAATATCATTTGCCGTTACCTGATAACTGCTGCGCTTATTCACGCGCTCTGCAAGGAACTCACGAGTCTCTAAAATTCCCTGAGTAGCTACATAGCCATAAGTTATATCATCTGATACCAGCTTTATTATGGCGTCCTTTATCCACTGGGGCATTTTTTCCCCTTTCGCTATAGGATCCCCGATATTTTCCCAGGTAATATCAACCCCCATATTCTTAAGTTCCTGGGCAACAGCAACTATTGCCCTTATCTCATAGGTTAATTTTCCCCAACCAACATGTTCAATATTTCTTCTCATAGTTTTACTACCTTAATAAAAGATTTGTAATATTTAAAAATCGTAACAATTTAGCCTTTTGAAAAAGAATCTGACAGGATGACAGGATAAACAAGATTTGTAAGCGTTCACGGATTATTTAACAAATTTATTATAAATGCACAAGCAACTATCGATAACTTCAGCCCTGACGCATGAGTTTTTTAAAAAGGGGTTACCGCCATGTTTTGGTTGTGTCACTTAATCATTGTTAGGTTTTTCTTGCAAACCTCCTTTTTGTTGGGTAAAATTTGATATGTTCAGAGGCATTTTTAAGGGGTATAAAAGCAGATATAGAACCAAGACCTTCCGAAAAGTAACCGATACTACTTCAGAGCAAAAGAAATACTTTAAAATTGAGGACAAGCGAGCGGTACCAAAAGCAATCCTGCTATAGACTTTCAGATAAATAATTTCACTGCGTTATCAGTCAAAATCCTCGACGACGTACACATCAGCACGACTTACTCAGATTTTTCCTTCTAGCCTTGTGAAATGAATTATCTTTTATAAAATCCTTAAAAAGTGGGTGTGGATTCATAGGTTTGGATTTGAATTCAGGATGGAACTGACATCCGACAAACCATGGATGATCATTGATTTCGACAATTTCAACCAGCTCACCGTTTGGCGAAGTGCCGCTTATTATCAAACCATTTTCTTCCAGTTTTTCTTTGAACTGGTTGTTGAATTCATACCTGTGTCGATGCCTTTCAGAAATATCAGATACGCCGTATGCTTTGAAAGAAAAAGTATCTTTTTTAATGCTGCAGGAATAAGCTCCCAGGCGCATAGACCCGCCCTTGTCAGAATCTACATTACGTTTCTGAATTGTTTTTGTTTTTTCATCATACCATTGCAACATCAGATAAATAACAGGAAAAGGAGTTTTCTCATCAAACTCTGAGCTGTGAGCCCCATTCATGCCTGCTACGTTGCGGGCAAACTCAATTACAGCTATTTGCATTCCAAGACATATGCCAAAAAAAGGAATTTTATTTTCTCTTGCATATTTTGTTGCGAAAATTTTCCCTTCAATACCGCGAGAGCCAAATCCGCCTGGTACAAGGATACCATCAGCATCAGCAAGCATTTCTTTGGCATTTTTTTCATTTACGGTTTCCGAATCTATAAATTCAAGATTAACGCGACAGTTGTTGGGGATACCTCCATGACAAAGTGCCTCATTTAAACTTTTGTATGATTCAGTCAAATCCGTGTACTTTCCAACTATAGCTATTATAACGGAAAACTCAGGCTTTCTTAGCCTGTTGATAATCTGTTCCCATGCATATAGACGGGGCGCCCTTGTCCAAATGTTAAGAAGCTCAATAATCTTGTCGTCAAGGCCCTGTTTGTGAAATATAAGCGGAACCTCGTAAATACAATCCACATCTTTTGCGGTTATTACTGCATCCTCGCTAACGTTACAGAATAAAGCTATTTTGGCCTTTATATCATTGTCCAGATATCTGTCCGTACGGCACAGGAGAATATCCGGCTGAATGCCGATGCTTCTCAGTTCCTTTACGCTGTGCTGGGTTGGTTTGGTTTTGACCTCTCCTGCTGTTGCAATATAAGGAACAAGTGTTAGATGAATGTACAGCACATTTTCTTTCCCTACATCAGCTTTGAACTGCCGGATAGCTTCAAGAAAGGGCAGGCTTTCAATATCGCCGATTGTTCCGCCTATCTCCACTATAACTATATCCACACCATCTGCCACAAGCTTGATGCTTTTTTTAATCTCGTCGGTAATATGCGGGATAACCTGGACGGTACCTCCCAGATACTTCCCCTGACGTTCTTTAGTAATGACGGAGTAATATATTTTTCCAGTGGTAAAGTTGTTGTTCCTGCCCAATTTAGCGTTGGTAAAACGCTCGTAATGCCCGAGATCCAGATCTGTTTCTGCGCCATCATCTGTAACAAAGACCTCTCCATGCTGAAATGGATTCATGGTCCCAGGGTCAACATTAATATAGGGGTCAAGCTTCTGGATAGTTATAGTAAGCCCGCGACTTTCGAGAAGTGCTCCAATGGCGGCAGAAGCAAGCCCTTTCCCAAGAGATGAAACTACTCCGCCTGTAACAAATATATACTTTGTATTAGAAATCATATATCTCCTTTTATCTCAACTTCCTCAGCAAACAGGTATTAATAAACCTTTATTCATATAGCTTTTTGAATTCCTTGATGGTCTTTTGAATATCATTTAATCCCTGCGAATTATCTTTTTCAACTGAGCCAAGATTCAAATATACTGATTTAAGATGTTCAATGTCAAAAAGCTCATCAGAAAAAGAAGGATTAATTTTTATTTTGTCGGCATAAATTTCACGCACCAAAATATCATTATGATAAAATTCAATACGCATAGGGTACCAGGTCTTATGTGTTTGCTTCCAATCTCCATAGCGAATTTCCAAAACATCTTTATTACTTTTATTGTCTATGATTATCCAGCGAACCGGTTGAAAAGTATTTTTGTCTAACCATATCTGGGAAACTGACTCGTCAGGATATTTAGCACCTATAACATAGGCGGTTTTGTTTTGAAACCTTCCCAGACTCGAAACAGATGTATCCACTCCCAGAAGGGAAAGCCTGTTCTGAAGCAATATCCTGGAACGGTAAAGGAAAACATCCTTATAGCAGTCAAACCTTGTTTCGGTGTTAGATACAATTTTATCGTCAATTACCGTTAAACCGGCGCCCAAAGAAAAAACATAAATTCTTTTAGCGTTTTCAGACTGAATTTCCGATCGGAATTTTTCAGGGAAACTATATTTTAAGGTCTCTCTAAGCTCGATAATATTTTTTTTATGGCTGACATCATAAATTGATAGTTTCTGAGAAATTAAAAGGCTTTTTCCTCTACCGAGTTTTTCAATCATTAATTCCAGAACATGGGGGCCGGGAATCACATATGCATTAGCTTGTGTATAAAAAAATACAAAAATTATAAAGCTGAAAAAAGCTAAAAATTTTTGTAAATAATTGCATTTTGTTCCTATCACAACGAACCCCATATAATAACGGTTTACGGTTGTCGGTTAACAGCAGTTCACGGTTTACAGTTGTCAGTTTACAGTTTTTTCAGTGTATGCAACAATTGAACACAAAATAAGCAATTAGCTCTTATTATTTCATATGGTTACCATTAATTCGATTTTCACCCATTGGGTGAAATGTTGATCTTTAGCAATACGTTGAAATTATTGTACTAACAGCTAAAAGCTCAATTGAGGTGGAACCATTTTAACCGTGAACCGTGAACCGACAACCGTAAACCGTTATCCGTAAACGGTTACCCGCATATAAATATATTGTCTGAAAACATTGCAGCATTTCCAAGTTCTTCTTCTATCCGTATTAATTGATTGTACTTGGCGACCCTGTCGCTTCGAGACATTGAACCTGTCTTTATCTGACCTCCGTTTATACCAACAACCAGGTCTGAAATAAAGGTATCTTCTGTTTCACCTGACCTGTGGGATATTACTGTAGTATATCCGGCCTGTTTTGCCATTTCAATAGCATCCAGAGTCTCGGTTAGCGTACCGATCTGATTAAGTTTGATAAGTATGGAATTTGCTATTCCATCTTCAATTCCTTTGTTGAATATTTTTGGGTTTGTCACAAATATATCATCGCCTACTATTTGTACTGTTCCACCCAACCTGTCTGTCAACAACTCCCAGTTGTCCCAATCCTGTTCTGCAAGGCCGTCTTCTATGGAAAAAATAGGATATTTATCAATTAAATTTTCATAATAATCTATCATTTCCTCTGGCTTGAGTTTTTTATTTTCTGAGTTCAGGATATATTTTCCTTTTGTGTAAAATTCACTTGCAGCCGAATCCAATGCAAGACCAACATCTTTGCCTGGTTGATATCCTGCAGATTCAATTGCGTTAATGATAAATTTTATTGCATCTTCGTTTGATTTAAGGTCAGGTGCAAAACCGCCTTCATCTCCCACCGAAGTACTAAGCCCTTTCTTTTTAAGCACCTTTTTAAGGCTGTGAAAAATTTCAGCTCCCATTCTTACAGCCTGCGCAAAGGTTTTTGAGCTAATAGGTACTATCATGAACTCCTGTATATCAAGATTGTTGGCAGCATGTACGCCTCCGTTTATAATATTCATCATTGGGATGGGAAGATATCTTGCATTTATCCCTCCGAGATATTTGTAAAGCGGTAAGCCATAAGCTGACGCCGTCGCCCTTGAAGCTGCCATGGATACGCTGAGAATTGCATTTGCTCCAAGTTTTGATTTGTTGGGAGTACCATCTAATTCAATCATCAAGTTATCAAGTGCTATTTGATTAGCCGCATCCATACCTCGTACAGCAGGAGCAATTATAGTTAAAACATTTTTTACAGCCTTGGTTACGCCCTTTCCGCCAAATCGTTTAGAGCGCGTGTCGCGAAGCTCTAATGCTTCACGTTTGCCTGTAGAAGCCCCAGAAGGAACCGCTGCACGTCCTACAGCGCCGCAGGCAACAATGACATCCGCTTCAACTGTGGGATTTCCTCTTGAATCAAGGATTTCTCTAGCTCTTACATCAATAATTTCCGTCATGGTACCCTCCAAATAAATTATGTGTTTCATTAACTTGACAAAATTTTATGAAATGTTACTCTCCTTAAGATTTTATGTCAAGGTATGGTAACCATATAAGATTTATATTTAAATAGGTTTGTAATGAAAGGTAAAGGTTTTTATTCCGATGCTCATCTCGTAGTTGCGGCAATAAGGATTCTTGAACACCAGAAGTTTGCATCACCTTCAATCGATGAAGTTTGCCGCACAATATCATTCTCCTTGGAACAGGGCAATTTCGTATGCAGGAAGCTTAACGAAATGAATATCATAGATGTTATTGAAGGCGCCTTTGGGACCAAACTTTTTATAAAAGATCACTTACTATTAGAAGAAATTCCCCAGGGGGCAATAGAAGATAATCTTGAAAAAGAACTCAAACAATTTCAAAATGCTAAAAAGGATTATATACAAAAAATAGAGCTTTTTAAGTCAGAACAGGAAAAAAAGAAAAAAAATCTCTTTGCCGAACTGGAAAAGAAATTTAAAAAAGACCTTGATGAAAAAAAATCCAAGTAATCTGCAATCAATGGATCTGAAAAAAAACTTAATCCCTGACAAAGTGGAAAATATACACCTTACCGCCATATGCGGCACAGGCATGGCTGCGCTTGCCTGCATGCTCAAGGATATGGACTTTGAGGTAACGGGCTCGGATCAAAAAACTTATCCTCCCATGAGCGATTTTCTCTCTATCAAGGGTATAAAAGTCGCAGAAGGTTTTAATGAAAAGAATATTTTCAGTACTCATGATCTTATAGTTGTTGGAAATGCAGTAAAAAAGGATAATCCTGAAATTAATAAAATGAACAAGCTGGGGCTAAATTTCTGTTCAATGCCCCAGGCAGTTAACAGGTTTGTTGCAGATGGCAAGAAAACAATACTTGTTACAGGAACTCACGGCAAGACAACAACTTCTTCTATTATGGCCTGGATACTTTATATCGCGGGACTTGATCCCTCATTTATTATTGGAGGAATATTAAGAAACTTCAACAGCAACTACCGACTTGGCAAAGGAGAATTCATCGTAATAGAGGGAGATGAATACGATACAGCATATTTTGACAAGGGGCCGAAATTTTTACATTACGATCCTCACATGGCAGTTATTACAAGTGTTGAATTTGACCACGCCGATATTTTTAAAGATATTGACCAGGTCAAAAAGGCCTTTGATATTTTTATATCAGGTATTTCACAAAAAAGTACACTAATTGCTTTTGACAGTGATAAAAATATAGACGGGCTTATTAGCGACAGGGAATGCTGCGTTATTAAATATGGAAAAAATACGAGTTCAGCATGGGGCCTGGGGAAAGTATTCTATGCACCTCCCTGGACTTTTTTTGAGGTTTTAAAACAAGGTAAAACTTTTAAAACCTTTAAAACCGGAATCTTCGGAGAGCACAATTTGTTAAATAGTTTGGCGGCAGTTGCTGTAGCCGACAAATTGATGATACCGAAGGAGGTTATCGCGAAAGCACTTGAAAGTTTTCAGGGCGTAAAGAGGCGCCAGGAAATACGAGGCCAAAAAAGAGGCATTACAGTTATGGATGATTTTGCCCATCATCCTACTGCTGTTAAAGAAACTGTAAGAGCGGTTAAATCATTTTATCAAAACAAAAGGCTAATAGCTGTTTTTGAACCGAGAACCAATACCAGCATGCGAAACATCTTCCAGAACATATATCCTCTTTCTTTTGATCATGCAGATATCATTTGTATCCGCAAACCTCCTCTTCTCAACAAGATCCCCCCGGATGAGCATTTTTCATCTGAAAAACTTGTTAATGATCTGCAAAATAGAGGAAAAGACGCGCACTACTTCCCGGACACGGAATCTATAATAAAATATCTTGAAAACACGGCAAAGCCCGGCGACCTTGTTCTGGTAATGTCAAACGGCGGATTTGACAACATTCACCATGAGTTATTGAAGAGACTATAGACTTTCAGATAAATAATTTCACTGTGTTATCAGTTGTTGACGTATAACTAATACGCCTTCCTCCTTCTGGCCTTGTGAAATTAATTATCTGAAAGTCTATATAAACTAAATTGGGATAAATCATATTTTGCTAAAGTTTAGTCGTCAAGTAAAAATAACTTATACATCTTGCTTGTCCTTTTGCTTGTTTTCTGTGTTCCGTCAAGGCTTACATAACTCGTTATGCGCGCCTTAACGCGCCTTGAAAACAAACAAAATTACGGCGCAATCCGTACAATTTATTTATACTCGGCTCCTTAGCGGATTTTTGACAAATCAATTTCATATTTTTTAATTTTATAATGTATAGCTCTTCGGCTTATCCCTAGTAATTTAGCTGCATTCTTCTGTATTCCCCCGGCCTCTTTCAAAGCGTGGAGGATTGCATTACACTCGGCTTCTTCAAGAGAAAGAGGTTTGTCTTTAGAAGAAGCACAGTAAGGAACCTCAGGCAAACCTGCAAGATAGAGGTCGTCGATACTTAACACTTCGTTTTTGCAAAGGACTACTCCAGCTTCCAGAGCATTTTTGAGCTCACGAATGTTACCAGGCCACGGATAATTGCAAAGCCATTTAATGGTTTCAGACGGTAGTTCAACTGCCTTATTTTCATAGCTCTCGCAAAACTTATCAACAAAATGACGGGCTAACAAAGGGATATCTTCCTTTCTATCCCGCAGCCGTGGAACTTTCAATGTAACAACGCGTAGTCTGTAATAAAGGTCCTCTCTGAACCTTCCTGCTTTAATATCTTCTAATAAGTCTGAATTAGTTGCTGCAATAATTCTGCAATCAACAGGTATCTCTTGCAGATCTCCTACTCTTCTTATCTTCCTGTCCTCTAAAAACCGGAGAAGACGTATCTGCATATCAGGGGATATATTTCCGATTTCGTCTAAAAAAAGCGTACCACTATTTGAGGTTTCTATTAAACCCTTTTTGTCGCGTATGGCTTGCGTGAAAGCTCCCCGAACATGTCCGAAAAGTTCGCTCTCTAAAAGACCTGCCGGCGTGGAACCGCAATCAACTACAACAAATGGGTGTCCTTTCCGAAGGCTTTGTTGATGTATTATATGGGCGATATGTTCCTTTCCTGACCCGCTTTCACCAAGGATTAGAATATTAACATTACTTGCTGCGATTCGCTCAACAAGCCCATAAATTTCTTTCATAACAGAGCTTTCCCCAAAGTAGCTCTGCTTTGACTCATAAGGAATCTCGCCAGGGGCTAAACTCTTATAACCATTTTTTAAGATTTTACGAATTTTATTAATCAGATCACGCCCATCAAAAGGTTTTACCAAATAATCAACAGCTCCGGCTTTAACAGAACGAACAGCATCGGGAATTGTCCCATAGGCAGTTAGAAAGATTAGAGGGAGTCCAGGCACAAGAGATCTGACATTTTTTAGCAAATGCATGCCGCCCATCCCCGGCATCTTCATATCAGAAACTATAAGATCAATCTTTTTATCCTTTAGTATCCCTATAGCCTCCTGTACTCCGGAAGCCTTGCAAACCTGAAATCCTGATGAAGAAAGCCGGGCCTCAATTACTTCCAGGACATGAAGGTCATCATCTACTACTAAGATTGATGGCTGTGAATTCAAAATTTATTCCCTTTAAAATTGGTGAACACGTAAAAAAGACTTTTGTAAAAAAACTTCGAGTAAAAGCAAACTTTTTACGAATATATAGATTTTCAGATAATTAATTTCACAAGGCTAGAAGAAGGAAGGCGTATGAGTTATACGTCGACGACTGATAACGCAGTGAAATCTAATTATCTGAAAATCTATAGCAAAATTATTCAATATTGGAAGAAATCTCCTGTTTTTTTTCCTGTATCCTCTGATCAATTTCTTCTAAAGTTTTTATTTGATGTTTTAAAGTCTGGATTTGTTGTTCCTTTGATTGAAGCAACAGCTTTACTTTATTCGCCTCTGACTTCAGTATTTCCACCGTGCCTGCATCAGTTATCCAGTTCTTTACTTTATTCTGTAATAATGGTCCCAGCATCCTGGGATCCTCATTTTCCAAAACAGATGGTGCAAGGTTACTCCATTTATTCCAGAAAACAATGGCCTTGTTGAAATCATCAGAGTTTTCAGCCAGGATAAAATGTGTGCAGGCAAGTGCATAAAGAGACTCACGCGCAATAGTTTCATCTCTGGAATTCCGGTACAAAATTTCATAAATTTCCCGCGCCCTATTAAAGTCTCCTTTTTGAAAAGCCTCATTTCCTTTCTCTAAAATTTTCAAATAAACTTTATAGTCGGCAATAAAAAAAGATTTAATTTTTTGAGAATGTTGCCCACAGGCCAAACATAAGAAAATTCCACATAACATCGCCACTTGTGCAAAAAAAATTATCCTTGCTTTAATGTTTTTTTTAAAATTCATTACACAACATCCATAATTCTGAAGCTACTTGTTCTTAAGAAGCTGGAAGTGTAAAACCGAAAGTGCTTCCATGTCCAACAGTACTCTTTACCCAGATTGTTCCTTTATGAAACTCAACAATATTCTTTGATATATGAAGGCCAAGCCCAACACCATCCATATGATCTCTAACTCCCCTTGCCCGGTAATACTTATTAAATATAAGTGACTGTTCCTCTTTCGGGATACCGGGTCCGTTATCAGATACGGAAAAATCCAACATGGTACGGTTTTTATTAGGCACTACTCGCAAAACAACTCTGCTTCCAGGATCAGAAAACTTAATGGCATTATTCAGAAGATTTATTATAACCCTTTGGAGGTGTTCCAGATCACCTGTCATGCCGGGGATATCCGGAGCTATCTGCGCTTCAACGCTTATCTTTTTGGTATCAGCTAAAGGTTGCAGTTGATAGATACATCCGGTTATAAAAGATGATATGTCAAGGGGCAGTGCCATAATCTCGATGGTCTGTGATTCCAAACGCGAAACCTGCATAAGGTGATTCAATAAATTACAAATCCTGCCTATTTCAATACTTGCTATCTCAAGGAATTTTCTTTGCCTGTTGTTAATTGTCCCCATTACTTCTTCAACAATCATATTTACCGACTCCCGGATCGAAGTCAAGGGGGTTCTGATCTCATGGCTCAACATGGAAATAAAATCAGATCGCATACATTCCTCTTCCCTTAAGCGTAAAGTCATGTCGTTAAATGCTCCTGCCAATTCTCCGAATTCATCTTTAGAACGGATATTAACCGTCTTGCTAATTCTATCCTGCGAAACAGATCTTATTCCCCTGAGGAGTTCTCTGAGAGGACGAATCATAGAATATGCTAAGAACAAAATTACAAATAAACCAACAACACTTGAAAGCATCAGTCCAACCAGAACATTACGAGCAGATTTCTGGCTGCGAGAATTTAGCGCCATAGTCGCTAATGCAATATCATGCTCGTTTTTTGCACGAAGCTCTGAAATTATCTGTATCCATTCATTGGTTACAGCCTCATGGATCCATAAAGAGCCTGACGATTTATTTTCCCTTAAATTTTCAAATGTAGTAGAAAAATCCTGATAACTTTTATAAAGTTGTCTCCACTCTCGAGGGATTTCCATTCCCGAACGTTCCAGTTCCAGTATTTCGACAAAATTACCTTCAAACTCTTTTTGAGCCAGAACAAAATAATTAAAATAGTCATCTTTTTTCAGCAGATGATATTTTTTATCATTTTCTTCCATGCGGATCAGGTTCTCGATCATTTTTTTTGAAATCAAAGATATCCTGGTGTTTTTAGTAATAATGCCTTCCGATATATCCACAATCTTTTGAACATCCATATAGAGCAATATAATCGTTACATAAAAGATTATTACGGGAATAAAAAAACCAACAAGCAACTTGCTGATTATTCCAAAGCGCAGTTTCATTTAAGTTCCGTTTTCAACGGCTCCTGAAAATATATTAATAAATATCGACAACAAACTTTTTTATCATAAATAACAACAAACCATTTATAAAATATACCAAAATTTTAATAAAGAATTTTATAGAGATATTAGAAGTGAATATTATCGGAAGAACATAGTAAAACCCTCCATTTATGGAGAAACAGTATTTCAAGTGGAGGGAAACAATTTAAGCATAAGCTCAAATTGATGCTTAGTTTATTTTTCAGTATTGCTTAGATGACATGAAAATATAGCTGCCTAATATGTCAATAATTTTTAATAACAGAACAGAAGTATAAAAACAAGTCAATCATGCCGGAATTATTCCAGCCCTGACGCAGCATTAAATTTTCACTTCAGCTCAATTTTAAACATTTCTTACAACGTGTGAAAAAAACGTAACTCACTGCGCAATATTCGTAACCAGAACCCATTTTAAGAAGCATAATTATTTTTTAACTAGTCAGTATATCAACAAATTATTTCTATGGCACACATGTTGCTTTATTTTAATCAAAATGAAATTAAAACGAGATTAGATTAACAATCGGTCTGTAAATTAATAGAACTGCATAACGGTCTGATTTTTTGCGAATTAGTCAAAACTAAAAAATTAAAGATATTATAATCATTTAAATCCTCAATAATAATAATAAAGGTTAATATCAATGAAAAAAAATATCACATATCTTTTTAATGGCAGAAGATTAGGAATTGAAAGGCGACGATTTTCATATTCAGGCTGCATACCAGAAAGAAGGTCTGTAAAAAATCGTAGATGCAATAACCAATCTAAGATAATTGCATTAAAGTGTTTGGAAAATCATATAAATATTGAAAATCCCAAAGCCGCCTTTGCTTCCGATTTTATATGATGATGATATTTTTATAATAAGTTAGGGCGCCATTTTCCTATCTTTTTATAAATACAGCACAATAATGTCCTATCGGTTCTATTCACTGCAAAAGAACTTTCCGATTCACTGCAAAAGAACTTTCCGACCTTTTTGTAGCAATAACACAAGGAAAGTTTCCACCGGTCAGAATTTAATTCTATAATTGGTTATATTTTTAACTTAATAATCAGTAACATAACTGAACACTACAGGTATATAAAAATGATGATATCTAAACATGTTAATTATCGCTTTTACAGAATTATAGTTTTGGCTTTAGCCCTTATGCTCTTTATACCCGCCATTTCCATCGCTGCCGAGGTAACATTGGCGTGGGATCCAAACCCGGTATTAGAAAATGTTGACAGCTACACAGTATACTGCGGTTATTCAAGCGGAAATTACGAGATTAATTTTAATGTCGGCAACCAAACAACCTATACAATCTCCGGGCTGGAATCAGGCCAAAAATATTATTTTGCAGTAAGTGCATATAATACTGATGGCCGTGAAAGTCCTTTTTCTAAAGAAATTGTTTATTATGTTCCTCCATCTACTTTGGATTCTCCATCTACTATTGATACAGATGGGGACGGACTTACAGACGATGAAGAAATCAATATTTACGGAACAGACCCCAAAAACGCTGATACAGATGAAGACGGCATAAGCGATGGAGAAGAAATCACTTTTTACGGAACCAATCCCAACGATCCTGATACAGACGGAGATGGTATCAATGATGGAGACGAAGTGGAATTTTGGGGATATGATTGGGATATGGATTTTGATAATGATGGTACCATCAATCTTTTAGATCCCGATTCCGACAATGATGGTTTCTCAGATGGTACTGAGAAAGCCGAAGGCTCTGACCCAGGTGATCCAAACTCTAACCCCGCATTTCCTTTAGAAATCGGAGAGGTGAGTGTGAATCACAACTGGAAGCGGGTAGCATTTAATGACACGTTTATTGATCCTGTGGTAGTAGCCAACCCTTTGAGCTATAATGGAGGAGATCCAGCCGTTTTAAGAATCCGAAATGTGGAAAGCACGGGTTTTGATATCCGTGTACAGGAGTGGAATTATCTGGATGGAGCTCACGTTACTGAAAATGTAAGCTATATAGTCATGGAGCGTGGCACTTACACCTTGCCGGACGGAACCATGGTGGAAGCAGGAACGTTTGATACTGACACAACAAGCTCCTTTGGATGGGTTGACTTTAGCCAGACCTTTAATCAAGAGCCTGTAGTTACAAGTACTGTCTCAAGCTTTAATGAGGAAGATGCAGT
>JAFDFV010000230.1 GCA_019309665.1 Deltaproteobacteria bacterium
ACTATATAGTTCCGATTTTAAATTTTATTTCTTCGACCAGTTCTTTCCCTGCTGAAATGTTTATCTTTCTTAATATATCGTTTTTAAAAAACTGGAGCTGTTGTATCCAGCTCGAACTTGTAACATTTACAATAAGAATTTTTCCTTTTAATGCAAAAGGTTGAGCGTTTTCAGCAACAGACTTTCCTACAGTACTATTCCATATGCTGCAGGCATTTTTCAGGTCATCACCTGTCTCGTGGCGATAGGTTTTTAAGATTTTATTTATAATACTGCTTATGTGCTCAAATTCTTTAGGATTATTTTTATTTGATTTCATAATCCTGATAAATATTTTTAAATTAGATTAAGTGTCAAGAAAAACTCTTCAATAATCCAAAAGCCTTGATTTTCACATAACTTTTTGCTTTTTGCTTGACTTGAAATATCAGGCAATTTATATACTACAAAATTCAAGGCTCAAAAAATTTGTTGATAAAGAGTATTATTTTATTTATTTTTAATAAATTAAATTTACAGGAAAGAAACTATGAGTTGGGATTGGGAAAAACTAAAACAGCAGCAGCAACGGAAGACGGGCGGAAGCGGGGTTCCTCCGCAGGTTGATGAAATTCTTAAAAACATCAAGCAGTTCAAGTTCCCGGGCGGACCGATTTTAATTATTATTTTGATAGCTCTATTTTTCGGTTCATCTACATTTTTTACGGTTGGAGTTGATGAGGTCGGAGTTGTTCAGCGATTTGGTAAATATATTCGTGTTTCCCAGCCCGGTCTTAATTTCAAGTTGCCGGCAGGCATTGAGAAAGTAACAAAGGTTAAGGTGAAGCGTGTTTACAAAGAAGAGTTTGGCTTCCGATCCCCAAGTGGTGAAGCTAGAAAACTTTTTGCATCCGGCGGCGTTGAAAGTATGAATGTGTCTCTCATGCTTACCGGAGATCTTAATGTTGGCCTGGTGCCATGGATTGTTCAGTACAAGGTAAAAGATCCATATAATTATTTATTTAAAGTTCAAGATCCCCGCAAGTTGCTTATAGATATGTCTGAAGCTTCCATGCGACTTGTAGTTGGAGATAGAAGCATTAATGAGGTTATAACAAAGCGGGAAGAAATAGCCGTTGAGGCTCGACAGCATTTGCAGGCGGAGATGGACAAGTCGGAAACCGGTATAGGTATTGTAACTATAGAGATGAAAAAAACAAATGTTCCCGAAGCAGTACAGCCCTCATTTAATGAAGTAAATCAGGCTGTACAGGAAAAAGAAAAATTGATCTATCAGGCAAAAGAGGATTATAACAAGGCAATTCCTCAGGCAAGAGGAGAGGCAGAGAGAACTATTAAAGCGGCCGAAGGCTATTCTCTTGATCGTATTAACCGCGCAAAGGGTGATGCTTCAAGATTTGTTGCCCTTTATCAGGAGTATGTTAAGGCAAAGGATATTACAAGAAGGCGGCTGTACCTTGAGGCTCTAACAGATCTTTTCCCAAAGCTAGGTCATAAGTATATAATAGATTCTGAACAGAAAAATTTATTACCTTTACTTAATCTTGGAAAAAATGGTGTGGCGAAATGAAATCCAAAGGTTTTATTATAATAATTGCTGTAATCGCATGTCTCCTTGTTTTTACTTCAGCTTATGTTGTGGATGAAACAGAACAGGTTGTTATTACTCAGTTTGGAAAAGTCATGGGCGGGACTAAGCACGCGCCGGGTCTTTATTTTAAAGTTCCTTTTATTCAGCAGGCAACCTACTTTCCCAAAAACTTATTGCACTGGGATGGGGATCCAGGCCAGATACCAACTCTGGATAAAACATATATATGGGTTGACACATTTGCCAGGTGGAAAATCGTTGATCCGGTTAAATATTTCCAGACAGTCGGCAATCTAATAAGCGCTCAGGGAAGGCTTGATGATATTATTGGTCCTGCTGTTAGAAATTTTATTAGTTCCTATAAACTTATAGAGACAGTAAGAACCACAAACAGGGAGCTTGATACTTTTGAAATAGGGCTGGAAGATGTTAAAAAAAGATCTGCATCTGTTATCAAAACAGGCAGGCAGAAGATTACAGAGGGAATACTGAAGCAGGCCAAGCCCAAACTTGAAAAATTTGGCATTGAGCTGGTTGATGTTAAGATAAAGCGCATTAATTACGTAGAGCAAGTAAGAAGAACCGTTTATTCCCGAATGATTGCAGAACGAAATCAAATTGCAGAGAAATTCCGTTCCGAAGGTCAGGGGGAAGCCCGTAAGATCCTGGGTGAAAAAGAAAGGGATTTAAAGCTGATTACCTCACAAGCATACAAAGTTGCCCAGGAAATAAAAGGTAAGGCTGATGCTGAGTCGACAAAAATATATGCCAAAGCATATGGGTTGGATCCTGAATTTTATTCATTTATCAAAACGCTTGATGTTTACGGCCAGGCGCTTGATAAAAACAGTTCTATTGTTCTTTCAACAGACTCAGAGTTCTTTAAATATCTAAAAGGGTATAAGTGACAGGCCAACTGGCAAATAATGAAAAATAAAAAGCACCGACTCCTTAAAGCTCGGTGCTTTTTCTAATTTTCATAAGAGAGTGAGACCTTTGAAAAATGCTCAATTTTGTTCAAGTTCAAGGAAGGCGAAAATTTTAAATGTAGGAATACATTGAGTATTTCGAAGCTTAAAATTTGAGCCTGACGCTGAAATTGGGCAAAAGGGAGCGTTTTGCAAAGGTCTCAGAGTATATACACCATTATTTGCCCTTTCTTCTCTGATGGCGTGTGCGTGCCAGAAGCTTTCTGTGTTTATGTCTTCTCATTTTTTTTCTTCGTTTTTTAACTACACTACCCAACAAATCACCCCCGTTCCTTATCTAATTTTTTACGATAAAAGGTTTATTACCATTTTTTGTATTTATTTGTCCACAATTTTATTAAAGAACTTTTCAATTAGATAAAATGAAAAAACTGCAAGCTTTCAACATGGATCAGATAAAAATTGTAAACGAGTCTGTTGCAATAGCCGAGGAACTAGTCAGCAACCATTACAAGATGTCTGCCAGTCAGTGGCTTCACAGGAGGTATGATGTCAAGACTCTTGTTGATCTTGATCCTGACGAAATAGTTCACTCTCCTTATGCGCAAATCATTCGTTACAAGGGGCAGCGAAAAAATACTTCCCTTGAATCTTCGACTTATGATTTTTATAAAATATGTCTTCAAGATCATTCTATCCTTGCAACGCTTGAGCAATTATCCGAGATAAAACTTTTTCCATTCACCTTATATATTATTATTCATGAATTAATTCATATAGTAAGATTCAGCAAATTTCTCCAAAACTTTGATGCTTCACCTGAAGAAAAGCTGACAGAAGAGGCCCGTGTTCATGAAAAAACATATGAGATTCTTAAGACAATTAGATTTTCGGGTCTTACAGATGTGTTAAAATTTTATAATAAATGGCGCATGTCTTTTGATGGTTTCTAAAATTCCTGAAAGTAAAGAAAAAAGCAGGAGGTTACTTCTTGACAACCCCCAAAAAGCGCTTAATATTTAAAACTGAATTTGATTTTATTATAAATGACTTTCAATTTTCTTATTGTAGTCAAGATTAAATAATTTGATGCAGGAGTTTTTTAAGATGCCTATTTACGAATATGAATGTATGAAATGTGGTGAGATTAAAGAAGTAATTCAGAAATTTTCTGACAAACCTCTAACTAAATGCAGGCATTGTTCGGGAATGCTTCAAAAACTCGTTTCACAGAGTACTTTTCATCTTAAAGGGACAGGTTGGTATGTAACTGACTACGCAAACAAATCCAAAAAATCTTGCACTTCTCAAAAAAAGAAGGAGAAAAAATCAGTTGCAACTACTGATAATTCAAACAAAACTACCGATAAAACTTCATAATAGAAAGCCCCTGCCTT
>JAFDFV010000567.1 GCA_019309665.1 Deltaproteobacteria bacterium
CCCGGTTATCTTGCAACCATAAGCGGAGAACTGGAAGAAGAACTGCCTGATTGGGAAATACTCATAGGGCCAAGAGAGGCAAGTCATCTGCCGGCTTATCTAAAGCAGTGGAGTCAACAATAAGTGCCTAAAGTGAGCTAAAGTGCCTAAAGTTGTGGTACGCCTTCGGTGTGCTAATTGATAAGCCCAATGCTACCGGGCTTTACAAACTCCTTTTTGCCGGCACAATGCACAGGCATGACACGCTGGCACTTTATATTTCAAGTGGCCAAATTGTTTGATAAAATTTATAATTGGTAGTGCCGAAGGTGCATTCCTTAACTTTAGGCATTTTAGGCACTTTAATATACTTTAGGCACTAAACGGAGCGGAGGTTCCCTATGGTTATCTGTGTTGCAGAAAATATTAATATAATGTCGAAAACAATCGGGCCGGCAATGAAGGAGAGAAATCCCGGGCCCATTCAGGATATGGCTCGTGTCCTAACAGAAAATGGCGCGGACTATCTTGATTTGAATATAGGCCCGGCCCGCAAGGGCGGTGATGAGATGATGGACTGGCTGGTAAAAACAGTCCAGGAGGTTAGCGATCTTCCTCTTTCTCTTGATACTACAAATCTCGTCGCTATGGAAGCTGGATTAAAGGCAAATACAAAAGGGAAACCATTGATGAACTCTGTTTCATTACAGCCTGAAAGACTGGAAAAGGGCATTCCAATGGTTACTCAATATAAAGCAGACGTTATAGGACTTCTTTGGGGCAAAGAAGGAATGCCCAGAGATGCAGATGAACGAGCTGCTATGGCCGTTGATTTTATCTATCAGGCAAATGAGGCTGGAATTCCCACCTCAGATATCTGGATTGATCCTATTGCCACCCCGATATGCGTTGATGCTAATCAGGTTTTGTCCGGTCTGGAATTTATGAGCATGTTAGGGGAAATTGTACCCGAAGCCAAATCCATTTTAGGTCTTTCCAATGTTTCTAATGGTGCTCCTGAAGATCTTCGTCCCTACCTTAACCGTACATATATGATAATGCTCATGAAATATGGTCTCTATTCTGCGATTGTTGACGGGTATGACAAGGAATTATTGAGCATTGCCAAGGGAGAAAGACCTGAACATGTGAAACTGGTACATGACATCATGGATGGAAACAAACCCGACCCTGCTTCCTTAGACCAAAAGGAACTGGAACATTATAAAACAACGCGTGTTCTCATGGGCAAGGTTCTTTATTCAAATTCATGGCTAACGACTTAAAATTGATAATTGATAATGGACAATTATCAATTGAATAGGAATTTTCATTTTATTCAAACGTATGCAGAGTTTCGTCCTACGTTCCTAAGGCTTACGTTAGCATGTCAATTATCAATTATTAATTATCAATTATAAAGATGTCTAAGTTTGAAATAACGATTGATGGCCAAGCATTATGGGTTGATCCCGGCACAACAATTTTAAATGCCGCAAATGCGGCAGGGGTCATTATCCCAACGCTATGTTATGTGCCGGCAAAGACGGTCGAACATCCCTGCGGTATATGTGTAGTCGAAGTCGATGATAGAGAGGATTTATTGCCGGCCTGCTCCACTCTTGTGGAAGACGGCATGAAAGTTGCCACTCAAAGTGACCGCGTTACAGAGTCAAGACAGCGCGTTTTAACAAGCATGCTGTCAAGGCATTACGGCGATTGACGTGGTGAGTTTATTGAAGCTCTGAAACTTATCAAAGAGAAGAACCCCCTTCCACTTTCCATAGGCAGGGTATGCCCGCATTTTTGTGAATCAAGATGCCGCCGCATTCTTATTGAAGAGTTTATATCTATAAATCATTTAAAACGCTTTGTGGCGGATTACGCTATTCAACATAAAGATACTGATGTCATCCCGCCCGCTCCTTCTTCCGAGCATAGAGTCGCTGTGATAGGGGGAGGTCCTGCCGGTCTTTCCGCTGCTTATTATTTATCACAGATTGGTCATTGTGTAACTATATTCGAGGCCATGCCGCAACTCGGAGGCATGCTTCGTTAC
>JAFDFV010000231.1 GCA_019309665.1 Deltaproteobacteria bacterium
AGGAATCAAAATGAATACACTTGAAATAGAGAAAATGAGTACGATAGATCGTCTTCAGGCTATGGAGGCTCTTTGGGATTCGTTTATGGGAGAAAAACCCGAAATTGATTCCCCGGAATGGCATCGGGATATCCTCGATGAGAGGAAAAGAAAGATCAAAAACGGTAAAGCAGAATTTATTTCTCTTGAAGAGTTAAGAGCGAGTCGTAAATCATGAGAATTAAAGATGTCGTTACATTGAAAGAGGTTGTTAATGACCTGAACGACGGAAAGGCTTTTTATGATCAAAGAGAAACCGGCGTTGGTGATTACTTTTGGGATAGTTTAATCGCTGATATCGAATCCCTAAGAATCTACGCAGGTATTCATAATAAAAGGTATGGTCTTTATCGAATGCTTGCCAAGAGATTTCCCTATGCCCTTTATTACGAAATTGAGGATAAAATTGCTTATATTGTCGCCATTTTACCCATGCGTCGTAACCCTGTATGGATTAAGAGAAAGTTGGAAGAAAGAAACTAATCGGGTAGCTGAGGGTTTTTCTTCTTCAGCCCCACAACACCCAAGGAAAACATAGGGGGCAGTTTTCATTCTTCATTTCTGTCAAGAATAAAGACGCGGCCCTCTATTTTCTATTCTAAATATGAGCATACCCGACAAAATCGTGAAATTGATTGAGACTTTCGATTATAATTTAGAAGCATACAAGAAAGGCTCATATAATGAAACTCAGGTACGTCTTGAATTCATAAATCCTTTTTTTAAAGAATTAGGTTGGGATATTACGAATAAACAAGGCTATGCAGAAGCCTATAAAGATGTAATTCATGAAGATGCTATAAAAATCGGCGGTATTACAAAAGCCCCTGATTATTGTTTTCGTATAGGCGGTGTTCGTAAATTCTTTCTGGAAGCAAAAAAACCCGCTGTAAATATCAAAGAAGACATACATCCTGCATATCAGTTGCGCCGTTATGGATGGAGCGCTAAGCTGCCTCTAAGTATTCTAACAGACTTTGAAGAATTCGCAGTTTATGACTGTCGTGTAAAACCCGCTAAAACAGACAAGGTATCTCATTCACGTATTCTCTATATGAAATACACTGATTATGATGAAATCACAAATATTTTTTTCCGTGAAGCGATTTTAATTGACAGAAGAAGAAATCAAGATTGTTGAGGGGAGATAATTGACTGGCCCTTCGAAAAATTGGCTTTAAAAAGGGTAATTTAAAATGCCAAAAGCTGGAGGTTTTTCAACTATAACCGGAGTAGATTTTGAAAAGGGGTCAAAAAGGGGTCAAGTCTACTATTGACCCATGAAAGACAATAGGAGACAAAAACCTTAATAATAGAGGAGTTTCGAAGCTTAAAAAATACGACAAGAAAGTTAAAAGACAGATAGAAAAAATACTTGACAGTATTAATAAGGGTCAAAGGCAGACTTGACCCCTTTTTATTCGCTAGCGATCGTGATGAACCTCATCACGTCCATGTTGAGAGGGAGGATAAAATCGCAAAATATTGGCTGGACCCATACGTCTTCAAAGCAGTGGAGGATTCAACCGTTTGGAACTGAGAAAAATTCGGGTTATTATCAATGAAAATTATATCAACTTAATGGAGGCGTGGAATGAGTATTTTGGCCGTTGAAATCGAAATCCCCTTTGCGGTAGATGTTCGCGTAACTGAGGGCACCCTGTCGGTTGACTTCAGCGATGGCAGAACTGTCTCTGTCCCCCTGGGCTGGTATCCCCGGAAGAGCATGCTATCCCCCAAGAAAGAACGAACTGGCGACTAATTGGCAATGGGATAGGAATTTATTGGGAGAGAATCGATGAAGATATAAGTGTCGAAGGTCTTCTTGCGGGGAAACCGTCTGAAATGGGGTCAAGTCTATGTTTAACCCTTGGTAATAAGCGATAAGAGTAAAATGTAGATATGACCCTATTGCCAAAGAGTTTCGAGGCTTAAAAAAATCTGATGTAAACAAAAAGACTGCGGTAAAAATATAATGATTGTTTATATAAATCTTTATGGCAACGAATTTAAAGAAACATTATTATCCTTTCACTTAATAATATTTATTGACATATGTTATCATCTGATGATAACTTTTGATTAAATAACAATGAACAAGTATACGAAAAAAGATTTATCTTTAGAGACACTATTAGATTTAAATGGTGAAATATTTCTTTTAGAAAATGGTTATTGGACAAAATTTGATGTCTTCGAAGTTGCACCGACACCACAAATTCCTCATGGAATCAAGTATTCGATAACTCTGCACGATCGAAACAATACGCGTGTTTTGGGTTTTGACAATGCGCATGCTCTCAAACCCAAGAAAAAGAAATACGGCGCACAGAAAATAACTTGGGATCATAAACATAAAACAGGCAAAGTCTATGCTTATGAATTTGAATCCGCGAGTCAGTTGATAGAGGATTTTTGGAAAGCAGTAGAAGAAATTTTAAAATAAAATGAAGGTGATACTATGGCAAAACAAATACTAAGAATCGGAATTATGTCCAGAGAGGACTATAAAAAAAGAACGATTGCGATTGCTAAAGGAAAATATACATCTAAAAAGAAGGAACCTAAAATATGGTTTGAATCTTTGCAATCAATGGCGCAAGTACTAAGCAACGAAAATCAGGAACTTTTAAAAATTATAAAAGAACAAAAACCAACCTCTTTAAAAGAGTTGGAAATAGCAACCGGACGGAAGCGAAGCAATCTGTCACGAACATTAAACACAATGGCTAAATATGGTATTGTTGATTTAATAAAAGATAAAAGAACTGTGAAGCCAATTGTGAAAGCAACATATTTTAAGGTCGAGTTTGGACTTAATACTCCCTTCATTCAATAAAGATGATGCTTATCTCATAACATCAAAAGAACCGGGAACTTTTTGAATCGACACGAAAAAATGGGGGACATCCATAAAATATTGACATGTTCGTAGTTAGACGGGTAAAAGGGGTCAAGTCTACTATTGACCCATGAAAGACAATACGAGACAAAAACCTTAATAATAGAGGAGTTTCGAGGCTTAAAAAATACGACAAGAAAGTTAAAAGACAGATAGAAAAAATACCCGACAGTATTAATAAGGGTCAAAGGCAGACTTGACCCCTTTTCAAGTTATTTCCGACCGATGGACCCTTGATTCACCATCAAAAAAAATAAAAAACCTTGTTGACCCTGTAAAATCAGGATGATAGAGTAATTTTGGCTCAACAAAACTATCATCAACGAAATATAATAATTATGGCACAAGGTATTCTTCCTTTCAAGTATGAAACTGAAAAAAAACACAACAGGAATGCGGGACATCCATAAATAAGTAAATCATGCTTAAAAGATAGTTATTTACTTGTTTATGAATGTCCCAGACAGTCAATACCTCCTTAGAAAAATTGAAAAAATCTATAATAGACGACATGGAAGAAAAATGGTGATTTCCGATAAGGGCGCAGAACAGTCTCATAAAGAAAAAGTCATAAGAAGGTTGGTTAGAAAATATTTCAAAATAGAAAAAGTTAAAACGGGCGCAGAAACTGAAATAAAAGGTACTACGCTTTATATAAGACAAGATCTTTGCAAAGATGCCATTGAAAGTGAGGATCTAGTTACAGATATGAAACTATCTATTATAACTCCTGATAGATATAGTGAATATAGTGAAACAATAATAGATGTTCAGCCTATAGCTGTTAAGGAACAAGGTGAAATAGGTGATGGTATAACCAGGGTATTAGACGGTGTTCTTATGATAGTGACAGGGACTGATGAGCTTGGAGTTCAAATTGGGGAATTCGGTTCTTCCGAAGGTACAATGGATAGTAATATTATGTGGGGAAGACCAGGTTCCCCGGAATGATCACTCAAGAAATAAGAGAAGCGCTCAAAAAACTTGATGAAAAGCTGCTTGTGAATACGGAAGAGTTTCTTCAAACACGACATCCTGGTAAGAAAAAGGTGGCTATAATCAAAGAAATAATGGGTCAAGGAGCAATGCATGAAAACCTTATCATGCCCATTGAGCCAGTTGGTATAGTAGGCGCAAAATCCACCGTTGATCTCGGCAACGTTCCGATAGTAGTCTCGCCCCTTCAAGTATTAGATGGATGTATACATGCTTTAACTTGTGTTGGACCTGCATCTAAAGAAACATCAAGACATTACTGGAGAGAGCCATTAGTTATCAACATCATGGGTGATGAAGAATTAGACCTGTGTGCAGTTATATTAGTCGGTTCGCCACAGGTTAATTCCGAAAAGTTTTATGTATCCAAAATATTAGGTATGACCATAGAGGCCATGGACCTTGATGGCGCTATCATAGCCACAGAAGGATTTGGTAATAATCATATTGACTTTGCCAGTCATATTGAGCAGATTGGCAAGAGGGGGATTCCAGTAGTTGGAATGACATATTCGGGTGTTCAAGGACAGTTGATTGTTGGCAACAAATATATGGATGCAATGATTGAACTTAACAAATCTGCTGAAGGTATCGAAGATGGGATACTCGAAAATAACTCCATTGTCCCTGAAGACGCAATAAGGGCTGTGGCTATGCTAAAGGCTAAAATTCATGGAGAGAAAATTAAAGAGGCTGAAACAAAATGGAATCCAAATGTTAAACTAAACAACATAAAAGTGATAGAAGAAGCTACGGGAAGAAAAATAGAATTGGCACCAAATGAAACTTCTCTGCCAAGAAGAAGAGAAACGTGTGAATGCGTCCGTACAATGAGAACTCCTTAAAAAGACCCCTTCTTTTAATTGGTTGCATAAGTTCCAAGACGCATAGTTAGTTGAAAAGGAGCTAAAAACATGAGCTTTACGGTTGTAAGGGGGTTGCAGTCTGAAATATTCATCCCTACTATTCCGCCAGCATTCTGGACGCCTGTAAGTAAATCCTTAAATGAAATGGTGGTAGCTTTAGTAACAGCTGGTGGTGTTCATTTGAAATCAGACAAAACGTTCAGGTTAGCTGGGGATAGCAGTTATAGAAGAATTCCCGGAGACGCCAAGAGTGATGACTTGATGGTATCACATGGGGGATATGACAATACTGATGTGAACAAGGACATTAACTGTATGTTTCCCATAGATAGAATAAAAGAATTAGCAAAAGAGGGATTCATAAAAGGTGTTGCATCAACTCATATTGGATTCATGGGTGGTGGTGGGAATATAGCAGCTTTTACAGAAATCACAGGTCCTGAAATTGCTGGGGAATTGGTAGAACAAAATGTTGATGCGGTTTTAATGACTGCTGGGTGAGGTACTTGCCACCGCTCTGCGGTCATAGTGCAGAGAGCGATCGAGGAAACCGGAATACCCACAATAATAATAGCAGCTCTTCCTCTGGTAGTAAAACAAAATGGTGCTCCAAGAGCAGTTGCTCCCTTGGTTCCAATGGGTGCAAACGCGGGAGAGCCTAACAATAAGGAAATGCAAAGAGCTATAGTAAAAGACTCGTTAAAAAATTTGGTATCAATAGAAACTCCAGGAGAAATTGTTTCACTTCCATATGAATATATATAGTCTATAGCTCATGTTTAATATATTAAGTTTTTGTCCTGGTTATATGTATCCGAAACCAGTGAGATAAGGAAAGGTTATTAGGAAGAGTAGTGATCACAGCTTTTCATACAGAAAAGTCGAATTGGGAGGTACATGGGATTCAGAGTCGCCGGTTGGCGAGCTTGGAAATTAGGGGAGGATTAGCGCATGGCGAGGTTTGCCCATATCATTTCAGCCATTGACGCCCATACAGCGGGAGAACCCACCCGGATCGTTCTGAGCGGTCTGCCGCCCATCCCGGGGGTCACAATGGCTGAAAAGAAGTGCTACATGATGCAACACCTCGACCAGATTCGGACTCTCCTCATGCAGGAACCCAGAGGACACAGTGATATGTTCGGGGTTATCATTACGCCGCCAACCACAGACCGAGGCCAGTATGGTGTTCTGTTCATGGATAATGCGGGTTATATCGATATGTGTGGTCATGGAATCATTAGTGTCACCACGGCTCTTATTGAGATCGGCATGATTCCGGCGACAGAACCGGAAACCACTGTTGTATTCGATACACCCGCCGGATTGATCAAGAGTTATGCCAGAGTCGAGGGAAACCAGGTGGTTGATGTGTCAGTGGCCAATGTCTCCTCTTTTCTGTATGCGAAGGATGTAGAACTCAATCTTCCCGATGTTGGAAAAATTACCCTGGATGTGTCATTCGGTGGGAATTTCTTCGCCGTGATCCGGGCAAGAGACTTGAGTGTTTCGGTTCATCCCGACAATATTTCAAAACTGATCCGATTGGGAATGATGGTAAAAAAGGCTGTCAATGAAAAGCTCAAAATAAAGCATCCCACGCAACAACACATCACCACAGTCGAACTGACCGAGATTTATGATAAACCTGAACCGTCGAGTCCCTTTTCAAAGAGCGTGGTGATCTTTGGAAACGGTCAGATGGATCGTTGTCCATGCGTCACAGGGACCTCAGCCACCATGGCCACCCTTTATGGGAGAGGCGAACTTCCGCTGGGTATTGAATTCACTACCGAGAGTATCATCGGAACCCGCTTCAGGGGAAAACTCGTCAGAGAAGTCCAAGTGGGTGATTTCATGATTCGTTGTGAACCAACAACTATTCTAACCCATTTTCCGCATGAAGCCCTGACTTGGGGCAAATCATGCCAATCAAAGATTCGCAGAGAACAATGCCCATCACCAAGATGTGACAGATACGAAATTTTGCATTTCTCGCGAATTTCTGTTTTGTAAAATATCCGATCCGGATAAATATAAACCCAAGAACAACAAAGGCGACAAAAAGGAAATGTATGCCAAGATTAGATCTGCTGCTAACAAGTATTTACTGTAAGCCGGATTCATATTGTTCCTATTTTTTGGGACTTAACCGGACACTAATGACTTAGGGTAAGGAGCTACTATTTTTAAGGCCTTGGGAAGAAGTCTGATAGAAAATTGATTATTATAATAAGATTCTCCATCGATATGGCACGGAACCGGATTGTCTGATTTTATGGTAACCCTCTTGGACATATAATAAGATACCTGTCTGAGGCTCAGGTGTTTCCCCATAATGGCCCTGGGAATATTGAGGAGAAAGGTATGTTTGGGAATAGCCTCCACCAACAGGATATCAAGTAAGCCATCATCAAGGCTTGCTTTGGGTGTCAGGTTAAAAATACCTCCAACGGCTGTGCCATTGGCGGTCAACACCATAAGGTACCTTCGAGGAGGCAAGGAATTATTATCAATCTCAAGGCGAAGCAGAGGAGGGGTGAATTGCCGGAACTGACGTATGAGGCATTTAAAATAGATCCATCCACTCAGAATCTTCCCCTTTCTTCGGATCTCATACATTTCTGACATTACTGCTCCATCGTATACCATTTACCTCCCCTGCATCTATGTATCGAGTCGAACCTTGTATCAGAACAGTGTAGGCATCTTTTAGCCCACGTGGAATCCCGAGCCCCCTTGCAGTATCATTTCCCAGGCCGGCAGGTATAATCCCTAATGCCGGATAATTGCCGGGCCTATCTTTATCTTGCATGCAAACCCTTATCATGCCATTTACTACTTCATTGATGGTGCCATCACCTCCGACGGCAACGACCCGGTCAAATAATCCGGAGGCTGTGGCCTTTTCAGCGAGAGCTGTAGCATGGCCGGGTTTTGTGGTAATCTGGAATTCATAGGCAAGGCTATCCCTTTCAAGAAGCGCCTTAAGCCTTCTAATACGCTGATTGAACCTTTCCTTTCCTGATTTTGGGTTTATAATGAAACAGAATTTCATGGGTTACATTTACTAAACTTTCACATTTTTTGCAAACTTAAGGCTCGCTCAAAAATAACTTCACATTTTCGCATCTCAGCTTCAGGCTGTCTTTGGCCGATCCTCATTCGCAAAATCCGCGAAATAGCCCGCTATTCCTGTGGTTTTGCTCAATCGGATCGATCAAATCCAACCCAAATCTGAGCGCGAATTCTGCGAAGTTATTTTTGAGCGAGCCCTGAGGGAGGTGTTATGAAAAGAGTTCTGGTGTACCTTGGTTTCGTGTTGTTGCTAAGCGGGCTGCTTTTAGCTTGGTGTTCGGGAAATCAGATGACTGATAAAAGGGGAAACTACGATTGGGCGGAAAAACGCGCCGCAATGGTACAGCAACTGCGCGCATACGGCAGTAAGGATGAGCGGGTGCTAAAAGCTATGAGTACTGTGTGGCGTCACAAATTTATCCCTGAAGAATATCTCGGTGTTGCCCCACCTTATGGGAACCACCCCTGTCCCATCGGTTATGATCAGACGATCTCGCAACCCTATATTGTCGCTTATATGACAGAAAAACTGAATATTCAGACCGGAGAAAAGGTGCTTGAAATTGGCACCGGGTCAGGGTATCAAGCCGCCATCCTTGCCGAGTTGGGTGCGGAGGTTTACAGCATTGAGATCATACCCGAACTGGCAAATCATGCCCGTAAAGCTCTGACCACAGAGGGGTATGAGCAGGTCAAGGTGCTGGCTGGTGATGGTTATAAAGGCTGGCCGGAACATAGTCCTTTTGATGCCATTATAGTGACCTGCGCGCCTGAAGATATCCCGCAAGCCTTGGTAGATCAATTAAAAGAAGGTGGGCGAATGATTTTGCCCCTCGGCGTCTACATGCAACGTCTGGTTATCCTTCGCAAAAAATCAGGGCGTATAGAAAAAGTTGATGATCTTCCCGTGCGGTTCGTGCCAATGGTGCGCTGATCGTAAGCCTCCCGCATGGACACCAAGCCGCTCACCAGACCAACGGCAATTCCAAGGCCGACAAATATTGAACCAACTACGATTCCCACTGCAATATTTTTTTCTGCTAACTGTTTTGACGTATTAAATGGGGTC
>JAFDFV010000232.1 GCA_019309665.1 Deltaproteobacteria bacterium
GCCACAAAATAATTATAAGACTCAATCTGAAAAATACGAATTCATTTCTGGTCAACACGGTGGTTACTATCGGCATAATTTTATAGATCATGCCTATCTTTATAATCTTTATTTTCCGCCAGAGGCTGTTTTTACAAAGCTTAAAGATCAAATTCACGACATTGTTCTGAATTACCCAATGGCACAGGATGCTCTTGCCGGGCTTATCGGCAAACTAATTGACCAACCTGCTGAAAGAATTGTTGTTGGCAACGGAGCTGCAGAACTAATAAAAATAGTATCCGGTCACATATCAGGCAAGTTAATCGTTCCTGTTCCTTCTTTCAATGAATATGCAAATGCTGCGCCTTCAGGCCAGGTAGTCGAATTTCCGCTTGAGTTCCCATCTTTCCTGTTGGATGTGGATAAATTTGCTGCGGAAGCGATCAGAGTAAAAGCTGATGTGGCGGTCGTGGTAACGCCTAACAATCCAACATCTATGTTAGTTCCCAAACCTGATCTCATTCGGCTTGCAAAAAAACTTGAAACGCATGACTGCATGCTGATTATTGACGAATCATTTTTAGATTTTACAGAGAACCCTGATCAAATAAGCCTGGAACAAGAAATCGAAAAATACCCGAATATGGCAATTTTTAAAAGCATGAGCAAGGCCTATGGTATCTGTGGGCTTAGGATCGGTTATATGCTGACAGCAAATTCAAAATTTGCTGAAACGATAAGAAACGGCGTGCATATTTGGAATATTAACGGATTTGCTGAAGAGTTTCTGCGGCTTTTACCTGATTACAAACAGGAATTTATTGACAGTTGTAAACAAGTTCGAACCGACAGAGACAGCCTGTATAAAAAACTTTGTGATATAGAAGGTATGTCTGTTTTCAAACCTGATGCAAACTTTATTTTCTGTCGCCTGCCCGATTATGTGCAACGCGCTCCTGAAATTACGAAAAAATTATTTATTGAACATAATATATACATAAAGGACTGTGTGGACAAAACTCAACCGGATTCTGACCGTTATGTTCGGATTGCCAGCCGTACAGAAGCAGAGAATTGTAAATTAGTTGAAGCATTAATTGATGTAATGGACTTAAAAAACTAAAGAAACATAAAAATAATGACAAATCACGAACCTCTCAGCCCACAATGCTTTCTTTTGCCGGGGATCTTCCCAATATCTGTTCGCTTGCAGGCCTGTTATGTGCGGTGCTTGGGATTTACTACGCTATTTTGGGCAATTTCCCTGCTGCGATAATTGGAGTTCTGTGGGCTGTTTTATTTGACTGGGCTGATGGAATCATTGCTCGCCAAATGACGGGGCGAACAGATCACCATCGAGCTTTTGGGGGCCAGCTTGATTCACTGATAGATATTGTAAGTTTTGGAGTATTCCCTGCTGTTTTTCTCTTAAGCTATGGTAAGTTCAGTCCTTGGTTCCTGCCGGGAGCATTTCTTATTGTCGCCACCAGCGCTATACGATTGAGTTATTTCAATATTTTTGGCATGATTGACGATAAAACCTACATGGGGCTGGCATTAGACAACAATGTTATTATTCTTGCTTTTGTGTTTTTGTTTGAAGGATTTTTTAATCATACAGTTTTTTCAATAATTCTTTATGCACTATGGATGGTATTGCTGGTGTTTAATTTAGCCCCCGTACGAACGCCTAAATTTGCCGGCAAATGGTTTTATGCTCTTATGGCCTACACTTTGGTATTGACAGTTATCTACGGTTGGATGCACTGGAACAGAGTTTAATTGTAATCAATATGGCTGAATCAGGATACAATGGGGTAGTCGATATTGATTATATTGTGTCGGATGAGGGTATATTCCCTGTTGAAAATAACGCCCGCTTTAATGGTTCCTCTTATGTGAGTATGATCGTAGACAATATTGAAAAATTGACATCCCCCATTCCATACTGGAAATTCATAAAGATCAAGACAGACGGTAATAAATTAAATTCCGTTTTTCCTTTTAACTGCAATGCATTGCCGTTGTACTCTTAGCCCGGAACTTGGATCAGATTTTATATCTGAAAGAATCATTGAAAGAAATGGGAGTTAAAAGGGACCGAGAAAGCCTATTATCTTAATAGGCTAAACGTTGGGCCAGGGGGAAATGCAGGTTTGACCGATTATCAATCACAAAAAATTGAAGCATATCTGCCCTGTTAGTCTTTTGTTCAAACCGGTCAAACAGCCTGTTGTTAAGAGCTTATCAAAAAAGTCTGACTCTATCCTATTATATTTTATGAGGATTTAAAAGAAGCACAGGTGCTGAAGATCCTTTAGCAACACGCTCAGCAACTGAGCCGAAAACAATTTTTTCCAACCCTTTCCTGCCATGAGTACCCATAATTACCAAATCAACTCCTTCAGATTTGATATAATTTATAATTTCTTCTGCAATGTCACCGGATAACACTACGGCTTTTGTGTCAGGGAAAGCCTGAAAATGTTCTTCCTTGAATTCCTGAAGCCGCTTTTTTGCTCCTTCAATAACTTCATTTTCGAACCTGTCGATTGAAGGGTGCGGAACATAAATACTTGCGAAATGCTCAAGAACACGACCTACAAATAAAAGGCAAATCTCCGATCCGAATTTTTCCGCCATTGTCAGTACATGAGGTACTATTTTAGGTGAAGATTCAGACAGATCTACCGGGAATAAAATTTTTTTAAATTCTTTCATCTCATTCTCCTTTGCGCGAATAATTAGTGAAGAGCAATGTAATAATTATTAAAAATACATTTAACATTTTTATTTATATATAGTAAAGTATTTTTATCTGTTATCTCATTTATCCAGACAATACTGACGCCATGCACAATCAAATTGATCACAATCATTATGTCCCTTGCGGAAACAATCAACGTTATTTTCGGCACGCTGAATACTTCTAACAAGTTTGTTGATATCCAGGTAATTGTTATTTTCCTTATCTTTATAGCTAATTGATGTTTTAGCTGTTTTATGGGTACCTGAGTTGTTTTTATCTGCCATAATTATAACGCTTTGATCCTATGATGGATTCAGCATATTTTTTAAAGCCTTTCTGCCGATCCTGTATGTGCATATATTTAATCGCCAGGGGTGTTGTTTCAGGAGATTTCCATGATTTTATCGGTTTTAATACTTTTCTTTTGAAAAATTCGGTTTTTACAAGAAAGTTAATATCACCCTGAACGGGCTGATAATAGATAGCGCCATCTTTAATAGCTATGGGCATGTTTAGTCCCTGTTTTTTTAACACTAACCATGAATCATATGGTTTTGGATAATGGTTAAAATTCTTGTTAAGGTATTTTATTTCATGATTTTCTATTCCCTTGAGCTGAAAACTTTCAATCATCACATTTTTCCCAAGTAAGGTATCAAAAGCCGCCATTCCGCCCTTTTGAGGGTTTTCCGAATCATTGCCGACAATTTCCATTAGCATTCTATAGCCATGTTCAGCTTTTTTTAATGCTAATGCCAGACCTTCATAATCTATTGAGGCCGTAAGATAGCCCAAATCTTCAATATTATAGGAAATCTTGTCATCCATTTTTTTCAGGATTTCCCCAAATTCATCGCTCTTAAGAAAGGTTTTGTTGCCCCTATTATCAATGTTGAAGATCTGATTATCCATAGTTTGCTGCATAGCCATTTGGCCGTGGTTATGGAGGCGTTTTGATGTATTTTTATTATAAACATATTTGCCATTAACCAGGTTTATTCCATGGTAAGCCTTCTGAACCATAAATAATACATTTTCATTGTTGAAACCAAAAAACCTGTTGTTAATAAATTCCCTGATAATCTTATTTGCAGAGACTTCATTAAGCACAACAAGCATATGCTGCCTTGAAAGAACGCTTTGTGGATCATAGTTATGCTTTTTTGCAAGTTTATAAATATCATATGAGAACTGCAGCATATGTCTTGAGCCAAGGGACAAGGGTAATAATTCCTCCGGCCGGCATCCTGCTTTTTCTAAAACCTCCTCAGGCTTAACAACAAAGCCTTTTTCCCAGCTCATAATTTCCGCAATTTTTTCTAATGACAAGTCCCCGGCAATATTAATCAGGTATTTTGTGCCTATGCCAAGCCGTGTTGCTTCCCCTGCCGCAGCGTGCTCTGAAAATAATTTTCCGTCAACAATACATTTCCAGGCTCTTGCAATATCTGATTTTGTCAGGCATCTTTCATCCAGCAGGCATATGTTTCTTGGTTCCTGCAAAAAATCCATGTTTTCATATTTATTAATGTTTGTTTCATAAATTTCAATGTTGGAGACAACACCTGAAAGCTTATCTTTTGCAACTTGCAGACAATAATCAATATAATTTTCATAACCATAAGATAGAGGTGCTTTTTCTTTTTTATTTATTGATAGTTGTTGCATAATTGTATTTCCTCGATTTCATATAAGATAACGTTGCTTTGTTCGGGGGCGTCACTGCCGACACCGCTTTCTCCGGATATTACAATATTTAATCCTGTATCGGCAACGTGCCTAATCAGTTCCCTTATACTTCCTATTGTTTGACTAACACCAATTAAAGGAGGAGGAGCATTCATATTTTTTGAGAACACCTATAGGTTATTTGGAATCTAATTTTTATGAATCTGTCACGCATGTGTTGGAAAATATCAGCAGGATATAATATGCAATAAGTTTTTTTCATGGTGTCAGTTGCGAAGCATATTTTCCTGTAAATAATAATGATGTAGATTCGTTATTTATAAAATTAAAATTTTTAAGGAATACTACTTGACCAAAAGTGTGTACTGCCCTCAAACAGCCAGTATGGATGAAGATTTTTGAAGAGGTGTTACAATTTTCTTTCAGGAGGTTGAGCAATTCGGTTGCTAAGCTTCCATCGAAATCCCCGCATAGTTTCATGTGTATATTCTCGCTGTTCCTGTGAACAAATATCTTGCGATTTCTTGCCATGATGAATTCTCCTTTCTTCATACTCAATCTGGAATCCAAATGAGAAATAACTATGATGACTATTAGACGACTATTAGATTATTATTAGACGACTATTAGATTATTATTAAAATAATTGTAACACTTTAGCGCTTTTAAATATTATTTTTTTGGTAAGCTGTGAACGGTTACAAATAGTTTTTATAAAAATATCTCTTAAATTATTTGAATTGTAAATAGAGGAAAGGGTTTATTTTTATGGGAAAAATCCACAGGAGAATAGGAATTTATCCTGGAACAGGTTTTGATAATTGATAATTGACAGTTGATAATTGATAATGATTGTTGCTCATTTTATATCCACCCTGGTTTTACTGGATTTAATAATACTGGTAAGCAATTTCAATAATTCTGTTATGTCAGGCTTGATTGATTCAAAGCCTGTTTTATCAATTATTTTTGACTGATAAAGCAACTCAACCCAATAATCGGTTTCATTGGCTTCTTTCAGAGCAATAGCCATTTTGTGAATGAAATCCGCTTTACTTTCAGCATGTTCTGCTTCTCTTACCAATGCTCCTATCGCAGTCCCTGAACGCAAAAGTTGCTTACTCAATACAAACTCTCGCTTTTCTTCTGACAGGAATCTGTTCAACTTCACAATTCGCAAAGCAAAAGCAAAGGATTTTTCTTTGATGATATTTTTCTTCATTATCAATTACCCATTGTCAACTTTC